>NZ_JBVHYH010000113.1:0-18086 GCF_055569135.1 Kitasatospora sp. NPDC029367 | reverse complement strand
AGAAAAGAATCCGCACCCCCCACGTTTTTCCCCCCCCCCCACACAACCCCCCCCCCCCCCCCCCCCCCCCCCCCCCCCCGCCCCACCCCCCCCCCCCCCCCCCCCCTCCCCCGGGGCTTGGTGGTTTCTGGCGGTCGTCGGGCCCCTCGGACGTACCGGCGTCCGGCGGGCTCGGACGGTCAGACCAGCGCTTCGAGGGAGCGGACGATCTCGGCCGGCGTCGGCGCGCTCATGATCTCCTCGCGCACCTTCCGTGCCGACGCCCGGAAGGAGTCCTCGGTGAGCAGTCGGCCGACGGCCGCCCCGATCTCCGCCGGGCCCGCCTCGGTCGGGTCCAGGGTGATGCTCGCGCCGCCGGCGGCGAAGTTGGCCGCGTTGAACGGGTTGTCGGCCGTCTGCGGCATCATCACCTGCGGCAGGCCGTGCAGGGCCGCCGTGAGCAGCGAACTCGTCCCGCCCTGGTTGACGATGGCGGCGCAGCTCGGGAGGAACAGGTGGAGCGGCACGTTCTCGGCGATCCGGGCGTTGGCGGGCAGCGGCCCGATCTTGGCGCGGTCACCGGCGCTGATCGCCAGCACGACCTCCACGTCCAGGTCGGCGAGCCCGGCCACCACCTGCGGCAGGACGAACGCCTCGTCGCCGGCCAGCGCGGAGGTGGAGGTGCCCCAGGTGACACAGACCCGGGGGCGCCCGGGGCGGTCGAGCGCCCAGTCCGGTGCGGCCGCCGCGCCGTTGTAGGGGACGAACCGCATCGGCAGTCGCCCGGAGATGCCCGGCAGTTGCAGGCTGGTGGGCCACGGGTCGACGGTGCGGACCGGGTAGTCGTTGCGGATCTCCGCCCCGTACCGGTCGAACAGTTCGGGGAGTCCGGTGGGCCAGTGCGGGCGGACGGCGTCGCCGGCGCCGGGCAGGCCCTGCAGCGGCTGGCTGATCACCCGCAGCACGTCCGGCCCCCAGGTCTGGCGGACCAGCGGGATCCCGAGGGCCGCGGCGACCAGCGGCGCGGCGAACACCATCGAGTCGGCCACCACCAGGTCCGGCCGCCAGCGCTCGGCGAACCGCAGCAGGTCGGGCGCCATGCGGACGGCGGCCTCGACGAGCGGGGCCATGGTGGCGTCGCGGAGCTCGGCCAGCCGGGCGGCCTTCGGGTCGCCGGGGGCGGCCGGCCGGCCGTGCGGGCCGGTCGGGGAGGCCAGCCCGGTCCGGTCCCAGTCCTTCGCCGGCGCCTCGATCACCCGGTGGCCGCCGCGTGAACGGATCACGCCGTCCATCAGCTCGTAGCCGTGCCCGACCTCGACGGCGGGCAGGCCGACGCCGGTGACGGCCGGGGTGAGGTCCGGCAGGGCGGCGACCCGCACCTCGTGGCCGGCCGCTCGGAAGGCCCAGGCCAGCGGCACCATGTGGAACAGCGGTGTGGTCGTCGCGGCGACCGGTAGGAAGAGGATGCGCAAGGTGCCCTCCTGGGGCGTCACGGGTGTCACGGGCGTCGCGGGCGTCGCGGGCGTCGTGGATGAGAGGGGGTGGGTGCCGGGCAGGCCGACGGGGAGCTGCGGCGCGGCCGCGGTCCGCCCGGCGGGGTGCTGCCGGGCGGACCGCGGACCGGTGTCCTTCCGTCAGGCGGCGACCAGGGCCTCCACGGTGGAGACCACCGAGGCGGGCGACGGCATGGCGGCGATCTCCTCGCGGATCCGGTCCGCCGACTTCCGGATCGTGTCGTCGGTCAGGACGGCCGTCACCGCGGCGGTGACGGCCTCGGCGGTGAGTTCGGCCGGTTCCAGCAGGACGGACGCGCCGCTGGCGGTGAAGCTGATCGCGTTGGTCGGCGCCTCGGAGATCTCCGGCACGAGGACCTGCGGGACCCCGGCGGCGGCGGCCGTGAGCACCGATCCGGTGCCGCCCTGGTTGACGATGGCGTCGCAGCTGGGCATCAGCAGGTTCAGCGGCAGGTTCTCGACCACCCGCACGTTGTCCGGCAGGCCGGTGAGGCTCGCCCGGTCGGTGCTGCTGACCGTGACCACGAGTTCGATGTCGAGCGGGGCGAGCGCGTCGACGACGCGCGGGAGCAGGGCGCTGTGGCCGCCGAGCACGCTGGTGGTGGTCCCCCAGGTGACGCAGACCCGCGGCTTGCCGCTGCGTTTGAGGATCCAGTCCGGCGCCGCGCCCGCGCCGTTGTAGGCCACGTAGCGGCGGGGCAGCGGGTTGGCCGCCCCGAAGGTGCGCAGGCTGGCCGGCCAGGGGTCGACGGTCTGGGTGATGTAGTCGTTGCGGACCTCCGCCCCGTAGCGGTCGAACAGCTCGACCAGGCCGGGGTGCCACTGCTCGCGCTCGGCGCCGGTGTTGGGCTGTCCCTGCAACGGGTGGCCGAAGATGATGTCGGGGCCCCAGATGTTCCGGATGATCGGGATGCCGAGGACGGCGCTGACCAGCGGCGCGGCGAACAGCGTCGGGTCGGTGACCAGGAGGTCGGGCCGCCACTCCTCGGCGAACCGCAGCAGGTCCGGCGCCAGCCTCTGGTTCAGCTCGATCAGCGGGCCGGACCGGCGCTGCCCCATCGCGCGCCGCTCGTCCTCGGACATCACCATCAGCGCGGCCGCGCTGATCCGGTGGCTCTCGGGCATGGCCGCCATGCTGGCCATGAAGTCGTAGTCGTCGCCGACCTCGACCGCGGTCAGTCCGGTGCTGAGGGTCGTCTTGGTGAGGGACGCCTGCGAGGCGACCCGCACCTCGTGCCCGGCGGCGCGGAACGCCCACGCCAGCGACACCTGGTGGTAGAGGTGGCTCCCGACTGGGAGCGGGGTGAACAGGACGCGCATGGTGGACTCCCGGGGATATGTGCGGCCAGACAGGCCCAGTCCATCCGACCGGGCTAAAGGGCCCCTGAAAACACCCGGCCGCGGGCCCGGGCCGCTCTTGCAGACTCGGCAATTCCCTGCGGTGTCCGAACTTGCCCCGCCGGAACCGGCGTGCGACGCTGAGGCCGTGACGCCAACGCTTCGGGACAGCAAAGTGGCCGCCGTCCGCCGCGCGCTCAGCGAGGTCGCGCTCGGCCTGGCGGTGGAACGGGGCTGGGAGAACGTCCGGGTCGAGGACATCGCGGCCAGGGCCGGCATGTCCACCCGCTCGTTCGGCAACTACTTCCGCAGCAAGAACGAGGCCCTGTTCGCGGTCGACCTCGACCGGTCGGCGGCGATCCGTGAGCACCTGAGGGACCGGCCGGCCGACGAGCCGCTGCTCGAAGCGGTCGTCAACGCCATGCTCGCCGCCTTCCTGGCCGGCGACAACGTGGACCGCGACCTCGTCACCAAGGTGCGGCTGGCCGTCGCGACCTCGCCGCTCGGCGGCGAGTACCTCAAGGCGCACGCCGCCCGGGAGACCGCCCTCGCCGCCGGGATCGCCGAGCGGCTCGGCGTCGACCCGCGCACCGACGTCTACCCGCGGCTGCTGGCCACCATGGTGGTCAACGCGGTCCGGGTCGCGATCGAGTTCTGGGTCGACGAGCCGCAGAACGTCTCGTTGTCGGAGGCGATCCGCTCCACCCTGGAACGGATCGCCCCCGCGCTCCCCGCGCCCGCCGGATAGCGGCGCCGACCGCCAGGACCCCGGCCGCGCGGGCCGGGCCGGACCCCTTCGGCCCGGCCCGTCCGACGGCCGGGCCGGGCCGGCCCGGAGTCGTCAGCCCGCGGCTCCGCCGCGCAGCCGGGCCAGCCGGTAGAGCAGGCCGATGGTCAGGGCCGCGGGGACGTTCCCGCCGCGGATCCCCAGCAGCGACCGGATCAGCCACAACTGCGTCTCCACGGAGTGCGCGGGCGCGCCGTGCACGTCGTCGTGGAGCAGGCTCCGGAAGTCCCGCACGTGGGCGCGGAGCAGGGACACGTCCGAGTTCGGGATGATCTCGTCGCGCGCGCAGGCGACGTAACGGATCGGGATGTCCAGCGCGGCGAGCTGCTCGGGCCGCAGCGCCCACTCCCGCAGCTCCTCGAGCGCGGCGTCGGGCTTGCGGTCCATCAGATGCGCCAGGGTGTCCACGGTGATCCGCGGCAGGGCGGCCTGCCAGTCCCGGTCGGTGAAGAAGCCGCTGACCGGGGCCCCGGCCGTCAGCACCCCCCTGATCCGGCGGTCGTCCAACGCGGCGCGCAGGGCCAGGTGGCCGCTGAAGCTCAGGGCCAGCGCGTACGAGTCGGCCACGTCGGCCCGGTCGGCCACGTGGTCGAGCAGCCCGGGCAGCATCCGCCAGGCGTCCCGGTCGTAGGGCAGGGTGTTCTCGCCGACGCCGGGCATCTCGGTGACGATCCCGGCCATGCCCAGGCGCCGGATCGCGGCCAGCGTGGGCCCCCACTGCTCCTTGACGGTGACGATGCCGCCGCTGACGATCAGCAGCGGCCGCCGCACACCGTCGGACATCCCGGTCGCCCAGGCGGCGACCCGCCCGTTCGGCAGCTCCACCTCCAGCCGCTCGATGTCCGGGTCGGCCCGGCGCCACTCGTCGAAGGTCCGCACCGTCTCGTCCAGCGCCCGTCGGCGCACGGCCCCGTCCACGAACGGGAACCGGGCCATCGAGTAGTGGCGGCACGCGTCCAGCAGCCGCCCCTCGAGCTCCAGCCGCTTCGCCGAGCGGGTCCACTCGGCGGCCCACGACCCCTCGCCGTCCGCGTCGTCGCGGATCCGGGCCAGCACCGCCTCGTGCCCCGCGACCTTCTGCCCCCGGGTGTGCGCCAGCACGAACTGCTTCAACTCGCCGACGTCGTTGGTGCCGCCCGGCCGGGCCGGCTCGTCCTCGAACTTCTCCAACAGGCGCTTGAGGTCGGTCAGCAGGTCGGCGGCCTCCGCGCCGTCGATCACCCGGTGGTCGAAGGTGAGGTTCAGCCGCATCACGGGCGCCACCGTCACCGCGCCGTCGCGCACCACCGGCCGGTCGGTGATCCGCCCGAGGCCGATCGTGACCGTCGTCCCGCCGACCGAGTGGAAGCCGTCCACCGCGCGGTGGGACAGCGAGGTCACCGCGACGGTCCCGACCGCGGCGGCCCGGCCGCGCAGCGGGCGGACCCGCGCGCGGTACGCCGCCTCGCCGAGCACCCAGGGGAGGCGGCGCAGCAGCCGTGCGCCGGCGAACTCCGGCAGCTGCTCGGCGTCACCCCCCGTGTAGTGGTCGACCTGCCGCTGGATCTCCTCCAGGCTCGCCGTCTGCAGGTCGGGGACGACCGCCGACAGCACCACCCGCTGCCCGTTCGTGGTGTGGTCCATCGTGAACTTGCCGTTCACCGAGGCGGAACGGGCCACCTTGGGCCGCACCCGGCCGCCGATCGCGGCGTTGGCCTCCGGGTGGGCCGCCAGGGCACGGCCCGCCGCGAACAGCACGTAGCTCAGCCACGACGAGCGCCGGCCCTCGGCGAGCGCGGCCGCCCGGAGCGCCCCGATCCGGGTCATGTCGACCTCGGTGTCGAGGTGCACCGGCGCGAACGACCGGATCTCGCGGAGGAAGTACAGGGTGGGGCGCCGCTCCCGGGCGACCGGCCCGACCGGCACGGACGGCCCGGCCGTCATGCGCCCACCGCCACGCGGTGGATCTCCCGCAGGCTCTCCGCCGCCAGGACGTCCGGCAGCGAGATCGGCCGCCCGGTCTCCCGCTCCAGGGCGGTGAGCAGGGTCAGCAGGTGCACCGAGTCCCAGCCGGGGAGCCGGTCGAGCGGCAGGCCGGCGTCCTCGGGCCCCAGCGGCAGCCCGATCTCGTCGCGGACCAGCACCATGAAGTCCTCGATGGTCGTCAACTGCTCTCCTCCTGGGACTCGGTGAACTCGATGTGTGCGGGCGGCGCCGCGATTCCGGTCAGGTCGTGGCGGTAGAGCGCACCGCCGCCCTCCGCCTCGCCGACCCGGGTGAAGCCGTGCTCCGGGTAGAAGTCCCGCGCTCCGGCGTTCTTCGGGCCCGGCCGGAACACGGCTTCCACCGCGTGCGCCCCGGTGGCCTTCGCATCCGCCAGCACGGCGGCCAGGCAGGCCGACTCGATGCCCCGGGAGAACACCCGGCAGCTGAGGACGAAGTTGTCGATGTGCACGACGCCGGCCTCGGCCCGGGTGAGGACCACGCCGACCATGCCGTTGTCGCCGAACCGGTCCGCGGAGCGGATGGCGAGCACCCGGCTGCCGGCGGCGGCCGCGGCCGCCCGCACCTCGGGCGGCTGGAGCCGCCGGCCGGTCATGTTGAACTGGTTGGTCCGCAGCGTGAGCTGCGAGGCCCGGGCCACCTCGGCCTCCGTCACGGGCCCGAACCGCACCCGCACCCCGAGCCCGCGCAGGTAGTCGGCGACGGAGTCGAACGAGGCCAGGAAGCCCTGCCGGTCCAGCTCCTCCCGGTAGCGGGCGGACCGGGCGCGGTCGTCCGCGTTCAGCTCCCGGGTGTCGAACCAGCCGTCGGACAGCAGACGCTCGACGTGCCGGGCGGGTTCCTCGTCCAGCCGGACCACCGCGACGTCGGGCAGCGCGTGCCGGACCATCCCGCACTCGAAAGCGCTGTCGTCCACGAAGACGAAGGAGTCCACGCCGATGTTGAGGGAGCTCGCCAGCTCGGCGAGGTTCTCCGGCTTCGGCCGCCAGTTCGCCGCGACCCGCACGAAGTCGTCCGGCCGCAGGACCATGCCCGGGTGGTCGCGCAGCGCCGCGGCGACCGGCTCCGGATC
This sequence comes from Kitasatospora sp. NPDC029367, assembly GCF_055569135.1. Classification (NCBI taxonomy): domain Bacteria; kingdom Bacillati; phylum Actinomycetota; class Actinomycetes; order Kitasatosporales; family Streptomycetaceae; genus Kitasatospora; species Kitasatospora sp. NPDC029367. The sequence continues at coordinate 11,413 of NZ_JBVHYH010000113.1, read as the reverse complement.
GTTCTTGCTCGCCACCGCCAGCAGGACGCCCTGCGAGCCGAGCTGCCGGACCACCCGCTGGAACGCGGCGAACGCCTCGCCCCGGGGGGTCCCGCCCAGCTCGACGCCGTCCGCGCCGTCGTCCCCGAGCACCCCGCCCCACAGGGTCCCGTCCAGGTCGCACACCAGCGCCTTGCGGGTCCGCCCGGTGAGGTGCCGCGCCAGGTGCCCGACCTCGCGGGCGTACCGGGCCAGCAGGGCCGGCGACAGGCCGACCCCGGCGTAGCGGCCCAGCCGGGCGTCCTCCGCGGGGATCCCCTCGGCGAGCAGCGGGTCCAGGTCCAGGGTGACCACCGAGGGGAGCTCCTCGCCCAGGGCCAGCAGCCGGGAGTTGGCGGTGCGCCAGGCCGCGCCCAGCCGGGCCCGGGAGCGGTAGTCGACCAGCTGCGCGGCGAAGCGCCTCGGCAGCGGCAGGGTGTTGAGCACCAGCGTGCCGGCGCCCCGGCGGTCGAACGCGGCCGCCAGGTCCCGCACCAGCGAGACCTTCTCGTCCAGGACCCGTTCGACGTCCGCGGCCGTCCACGGGAGCGGCACCTCGTCGAAGACCACCTCGGGGTCCAGCACGCACAGCACGACGTCCGGCCGCGCCGCGTACAGGTCGCTCCCCGGGTCGCCGAGGTCGAAGACCCAGGCGTCGAATCCGGACAGGCGCGTCCGCGCCAGCAGGCCGTGGCGGGCCAGTTCGGCGGTCAGCGGGGGGACCAGGGTGCCCAGCGTGCGGTGCCCGGTGACCGCGACCTCGACCACCGGGGCGGACGGGTGCGCGCGCAGCACCTCGTCGGGGTCGAGCCGGGCCAGTACCTGGCCCGCCCTGGCCAGTTCGGTGTCCGGCAGGTCCGCGAGCAGTCCGCGGACCCGCGGGTAGTCGGCGGCGAGTCGGCCGGCCGCGTGCAGGTCGGCGACCGCGCGCGCGGAGGGGGCGGCGGTGGCGGTCATCGCTCCACCCGCTCCAGGGCGTACCCGGCCTTGATCCACTTGCTCGACTCGATCGCGACCCCGACCGCCCGGTCACCGGCGATCATGCGCGGCAGCAGCCGCTCCAGCTGGAAGAACGGCAGCGCGTTGCCGGTGTTGCCGGTCTCCCGGATGCAGCTGACCTCCCGGGCGTCCGGCACGTCCAGCCGGGCATGGATCTCGGCGGTCATCCGGCCGGACAGCTGCGGCGGCAGGATGTAGTCCAACTCGTCCCGGCTCCAGTCGAGTTCCGCGAGCACCTCGTCCAGGGTGGCCACGGCCAGCGGGGGAACCGAATCGCGGACCGCCTGGTAGTCCTCCACCGCCGCGGGCCGGTCCAGGTGCCGGTCCGCCGCGCCGAACCAGTCCAGGGTCTGCCCCGGCGGCCGGTTCCGGCCCACGCACCGCACCTGCGTCCAGCGCAGCGCGACCGGCTCCGCCGACGGCTCCGTGCTCAGCACCGCCGCCCCGGCGCCGTCCCCGAACAGCACACCGTTGACCTGCTCGCCGGGCGGCAGCGCGCTGACGTCCAAGGTCAGGTCGAAGTGCTTGGCACAGGAATCGGCGCCGATCACCAGCGCGGTGCGGAACGCCCCCGAGCCCAGCATGTGCCGGGCCACGTCCAGGGCCTGCACCGCGCCCGCGCACCCCGACTGGAGCTGGTAGCCGGGCACCCCGTCGATGCCCAGCCGATCGGCGACCACGTTGACCGTGGCCGGCATCAGCATGTCCGGCGAGGAGGTGCCCATGACGACGAGGTCGACCTCGGCCGCCGTGATCCCGGCGGCCGTCAGCGCGCGCTGCGCCGCGGTCACCGCGAGGTCGGCCAGGGAGAAGCGGACCTCGCCGGAGTCCAGGTCCACCGAGTAGTGCCGGAGGGGGGTGCCGATGAAGGTGTCCACCCACTGCTCCCAGACCTGGGGCAGTTTGAACCGTCGGGCCAGGGCCGGGATGTCCACCGGCGCGCCGGGCAGCACCGTCCCGGCGGAGTGCACGTACACGTCCATGTTCGTCCTTTCGCCTGCCACCGTCATGCTGGGTCGTGGCGCTTAATCGGTCCTAAGGGCCGCCGGGCCGGGGCGGGGCGGGTGCGGCTCGGCCCGGGGCGGGGCGGGTCGTCGGGTGTCCTAGGCGGCGGGCTCGCCGAACAGGGCGGCGAGGGCGGCGGCGAGGCCCGTGGAGTCCCCGCCCGCCGGCAGCGTCCAGGCGATCCGGCCGTCCGGTCGCAGCAGGACGGCCTCGGCGTCCACGCCGGGCAGCGGCTTCGCCGTGACGAAGTCCACCAGGCCCTCCCGGCCCGCGAGTTCGCCGGCCAGGTCGGTGCCGGCGTCGCCGCCTCCGGCACGGAGATCGAGCAGCACCGCGCGGCCGGCCTCCCAGGCCGAGGCCAGCCCCGGCACCGCCCGCGCGGCCGCCGCCACCCCGGGCAGCCGGCGGCCGAGCAGCGGATCGGCGTCCGGTCCGGCCTGCCCCAGCGGGTAACGGGTGTCGGTGCCGCCGACCATGGTGACCAGGTACTCGTTGACGTCCGGGAAGCGGACGAGCTCGGCGAAGACCTCCCGCAAGGGCGTAAGCGGGTGCAGCAGCGCCGCCTGCGCACGGGTCGTCAGACAGGCCCGGGCCCCGACCGGGTGCCGCTCGTCGTGGTAACTGTCGAGCAGGCCCTCCGGTGCCCGGCCGGCCAGGTCCGCCGCGAGCTTCCAGCCCAGGTTCACCGCGTCGTCCAGGCCGGTGCTGAGCGCCTGCCCGCCGAGCGGGAAGTGCCGGTGAGCCGCGTCCCCCGCGAGGAACACCCGCCCGGCACGGTAGCGCTCGGCGAGCCGGGTCGCGTTGGACCAGCGGGCCGACCAGAGCGGCGGCCCGTCGGCGAACCCGACGCCCGCGAGGCGGCTCACCGCGCCCTGGATCTCCGCCAGTTCCGGCGCGGCGTCACCCTCGGGAGGCTCCACGCCGAACTCGGCCGTCAGGACCCGGACCGTGTCCGGCCCCAGCGGGCTGACCGCCAGCAGTCCCGCCGGGTACTCGCGGGCGCCCAGGTGCTGGCGCAGGACGCTGTCCGTCGTCACCGAGAAGTCGGAGACCGTGCCGTGGAAGGGCTCCTCGTGGCCCGGGAACGCGATGCCGGCCGCCCGGCGCACCACGCTGTCCACCCCGTCGCAGCCGACCAGGTGCCGGCTGAGCAGGGTCTGCCCGCCCGCCGGGCCCTCGACCCGCGTCTCGACCCGGTACTCGTCCTGCTCGACGCCGACCACCCGGTGCCCGAACCGCAGGTCCGCCCCCAGCGCCCGCGCCCGCTCCACCAGGTGGTGGACCAGCCTGCCGTGCGGCAGGGAGAAGTTGTACGGGTACCGGTCGGCGAGCGCGGACGGGTCCAGCCAGATGTGCGCGAAGTGGGCCATCGGGAACTCGAAGCCGTCCGGGCGGCAGGCCTCCATCAGCCCGCGCATCTCCAGGAGTTCGATGACGCCGGGGTTGACGGCCACGCCCGGCGCGTGGGCCTCGGGGCCGGGGCGGCCGTCGAGGACGACGACCTCCGCGCCGGCCAGCCGCAGCTCGCACGCGAGCATGAGCCCGACCGGTCCGGCGCCGACGATGACGATGTCGTGGTGCATGAAGATGTCCCCCAGGGTTCTAGCGGGCCGGGTACGCGGACGCGGACGCGGCGAGCTTGGCGGGTGTCGGATTGTCGAAGACCTGCTGTGGTGTCACGTCCAGTCCCGCAGCGCGCATCTGGGCACTCAGGTCCAGGGCGGCCAGGGACGACAGGCCCAGGGCGGGCAGATCGGCGTCCGGGTCGACCCCCCCGGCGGCGTCGATGCCCAGGACCTCCGCCGCCGCGGCGCGGACCAGCTCCAGTACGACGGCGGCGCGTTCGGCGGGGTCCGCGGCGGCGAGCCGGGCCGACAGCACGGGATCCACCGCCGGGGAGCCGGCGGCGGAGCCCGGTGCGGACGCGGCCGCGGCGGCGGAGCCGAAGCCGGGCAGGTCGGCGAAGAGCGGGTCGGACCCGGGCCAGGGCGCGGCCCTCCCGTCCAGGTCGGCCACCGTCACGTCCCCGGCGCCGGGCTGGACGGCGTAGCCGAACGCCTCGACGGCGAGGGCCGCCGGCACCGGCCGGAGTCCGGCCGGAGGGGCGGGGTTCTCCCCGTCGACGGGGACCGCGGTGGCGCCGGCGGAGTCGGGGGCGTCGACGGTGCCTGGGGCGTTGACGGTGCCGGGGGCGAGCGGCCCGAACGCGAGGGACAGTGCGCGCCCCCCGCGTTCCCGCCGTCGCCGGGCCACCGCGGCCAGGGCGGCGTGCACGGGGGCCGGCCCGTCCTCGCCGGGGGCGGCCAGCGCGCCCGGCCCGGAGGAGCACACCACGAACGCCGCCAGGTCGAGGTGCGCGGTGGCCTCGTCGACCGCGAGCGCCTCGTCGACCGCGAGCGCCTCGTCGACCGCGAGCGTCGAGTCGACCGCCGCCGACGGGGACGTGCCGCCGGTGTGGGCGAGGTGCACGACGGCCGTGGGCGGCCACTGGGCGACCACCCGGGCGAGCGCCTCGCGGTCGCCGGCCGGGCAGTGCGCCACCGTGACCTCGGTGCCCGCCTGCTCGGCCGGCCCGGTGAGGTCGGACAGCCGGGCGGACCCTGCGGCCGGCGCCGGCGGGCCGGCCAGGACCAACCGGGTGGCGCCGTGCTCGGCGAGCCAGCGGAGCACATGGCCGCCGAGCACCGGGTCGGCCCCGGTGACCAGGACGGTTCCCTCCGGCCACCGGGGGAGGTCGCGGCCGTCCTCGGGCGGGGCGATCCGGGCCAGCCGCCGGGCGAAGAGACCGGGACCGCGCAGTGCGACGCGCGGGTCGGCCGGGGGAGCGGAGAGCAGGCCGGCCAGCCGCTGCGCGGGCCGGTCGGATCCGTCCTCGTCCGGGCGGTGGGGGTCGGCCGGGGCCTGCGCTCCGGGCCGCGCGGAAGGTACCTCCAGGTCGAGCAGGCCGATCGCGCGGTGCGGGTGGTCACCGACGAGGACCTCGCCGAGGCCCCGGACGGCGGCGTGCTCCGGCGAGGCCGGGGGGTCGAGCCGTCCGACCGTGACCGCGCCGCTGGTCAGGACCCACAGCGGAGCGGCCACCCCGGCCCGGTCCAGCGCCGGTGGCAGGGCGGCGGTCAGCGCCAGACCCCGGCCGGGCTCCGGTGCGAAAGCGAGCAGCGACACGACCGCGCCGGGCGTCGCCTCCGGGCGGCCGGCGGCCCCGGCGTCGGTCAGTGCGGCGCCGATCAGTGCGGTGAGGCCGTCGGTGTCCGCGGTCTCCCCGGCGCTCCCGAAGGAGGCCGGAACCACGAGGCGGTCGGCGGCGTCGCCGAGCACGGCGGCCAGCCGGGCCGCCGGGCCGTCGTCGGCCGGATCGTCGGGCACCAGCAGGAGCAGCCGCGGGGCGTCCGCCGCCGGGCTCTGCGCGAGGGGCTGCCAGAGCGTCCGGTGATGCCACCCGGCGCGCCGTCGGTGGACCGCCAGCAGGGGCAGGAGCTCGGCCAGCGAGGCGAGTTGGGTGGCGGACAGTCGCAGGGACCGGCCGAGCGACTCGGCGTCCTGCTCGTCGACGGCCGCCCAGAACCGGGACTCCAGGGATCGCTGTCCCGGTCCGGTGCCGGCTCCGGCCGGGTCGGCGACGGGGTTGAGCCAGTAGCTCCGGCGCTGGAACGGGTACGTCGGCAGCGGGACGCGCGCGGCACCCGTGCCGGCGAACTGGGCCGCCCAGTCGACCGGGCGGCCCGTCGCGTGAACCGCGGCCAGCGCCGTCAGCACGGTCTGCGGCTCGGGCCGCCGGGCGCTCAGCACGGGCACCAGCGTGGGCGTCGGCCCGTCGCCCGCAGGGCCGCCGTTCGGCTGCCCGCCGTTCGCAGGCCTGCCGTTCGCCTGCCCGGTGGCCGCCTGCCCGGGGGCCGCCGGTCCGCCGTACGTCCGGTCGCGGAGGCATTCGCGCGCCAGTGCGGTCAGGACCGCGTCCGGCCCGAGTTCGACGAAGCAGGTCACCCCGGCCGCGCGCAGCGTCCGGATGCCGTCGGCGAACCGGACGGGCTGCCGGGCGTGCCCCAACCAGTAGCCGGCGGTGCGCAGTTCGGCCGGGTCGGCGAGCCCGCCGGTGACGTTGGAGACGAGCGGGACGGTCGGCTCGGCGAACGTCACCCGGGCCAGGGCCTCCCCGAACTCGGCCAGGACCTCGTCCATGTGCGGGGAGTGGAAGGCGTGGCTGACGTCGAGCCGCCGGACCCGCCGGCCCTCGGCGCGCCAGTGGGCGGCGACCTCCAGGACCGCTTCCTCGTCGCCGGAGACCACCGTCGCCGACGGCCCGTTGACGGCTGCCAGCGACACCTGGGCCGCACGGCCGACCAGGGTGGCGAGCACCTCCTCCTCCGCCGCCTCGACGGCGACCATCGCGCCGTCCGGCCGGGCCCGTTGCATGGCGCGCGCCCGTGCGGCGACCAGCCCGGCCGCGTCGGACAGGTCGAGGACCCCGGCCACGTGCGCGGCGGCCAGTTCGCCGACCGAGTGGCCCAACAGGAAGTCGGGCCGCAGCCCCCAGTGCCCGAGCAGCCGGAACAACGCCGTCTCCACGGCGAAGATCGCCGGCTGCGCGTACTGCGTCCGGTGCAGCAGCGCGGCGTCCGGGTGGTCCTTGGCGCCGAACAGCAGTGGGCGCAACGGGCGGTCGAGGTGCCGGTCCAGCTCGGCGCACACCTCGTCCAGGGCGTCGGCGAACACCGGGTGGGCCGCGGCGAGGGCGCGCCCCATCCCGGCGCGCTGGCTGCCCTGGCCGGTGAACAGGTAGGCGAGCCTGCCCGGCCCGGACTCGGCGCGGCCCACCACCACGTTGCCGGGCAGCAGGTCCCCCCGGGCCAACGCGTCCAGGCCGCGGGTCAGGTCGGTCCGGTCCGCGCCGACGACCACCGCACGGTGCGCCATGGCGGTGCGGGTGGTGGCGAGCGAGAACGCCACGTCCACGGGGCGCGGCGCCGGGTCGGCCGCGAGCCGGACGGCCAGGGCACGGGCGGCGTCACGCAGCGCCTGTTCGTTCCGGGCCGACAGCACCAGCGGGACCGGCCGGGCCGGAGCGTCGTCCGGTGCCGTGCGGCGCACCGGGGTGCCGTTCGCCGGGGCACCGTGCGGCGTCGCGTCGGTGGGCGCGGGCGCCTCCGCCGCGGTCGGCGCGGGCGCCTCCTCCACGATGACGTGCGCGTTGGTGCCGCTGACCCCGAACGAGGAGACGGCGGCGCGGTGCGGCCCGGGCCCGTGCGGCCAGGGGCGGGCCTCGGCCAGCAGCGCGACGTTGCCGGCCGTCCAGTCCACGTGCGGGCTCGGTTCGTCCGCGTGCAGGGTCCGGGGCAGCACGCCGTGCCGCATGGCCTGCACCATCTTGATCACCCCGGCGACCCCGGCGGCGCCCTGGGTGTGGCCGATGTTGGACTTCACGGAGCCGAGCCAGAGCGGCCGTTCGGCGGGCCGGCCCTGCCCGTAGGTGGCCAGCAGCGCCTGGGCCTCGATCGGGTCGCCCAGGACGGTGCCGGTGCCGTGCCCCTCCACCACGTCCACGTCCGACGGCTCCAAACGCGCGTCGGCGAGGGCCTGGCGGATCACCCGCTGCTGGGCCGGACCGTTCGGCGCCGTCAGCCCGTTCGAGGCGCCGTCCTGGTTCACCGCCGAGCCGCGCACCACGGCGAGGACCGGGTGCCCGTTGCGGCGGGCGTCGGAGAGCCGCTCCAGCAGCAGCAGGCCGACGCCCTCGCCCCAGCCCGTGCCGTCCGCGCCGGCCGCGAACGACTTGCAGCGCCCGTCCGGCGACAGTCCGCGCTGCCGGCTGAAGTCCACGAAGACGCCGGGCGTCGCCATCACGGTCACCCCGCCCGCCAACGCCAGCTCGCAGTCCCCGGCGCGCAGCGCCCGGGCCGCGAGGTGCAGGGCGACCAGCGAGGAGGAGCACGCCGTGTCCACGGTGACGGCCGGGCCCTCCAGGCCGAGGGTGTAGGCGATCCGCCCGGTCGCCACGCTGCTCGCGCTCCCCGTCCCCAGGAAGCCTTCGAAGCCCTCCGGTGTCCGCTCCATCAGGCGGGCGGCGTAGTCGTCGTACAGGACGCCGGCGAAGACACCGGTCCGGCTGCCGCGCAGGGTGGCGGGGTCGATGCCGGCGTTCTCCAGGGTCTCCCAGGCGGTTTCGAGCAGCAGCCGCTGCTGCGGGTCGACGGCCATCGCCTCGCGTGGGCTGATCCCGAAGAACTCGGGGTCGAACTCGGCGGCGTCGTAGAGGAATCCGCCCTCCTGCGTGTAGCAGGTGCCGGCCTTCTCCGGGTCCGGGTCGTAGAGTGCCTCGAGGTCCCAGCCGCGGTCGCGCGGGAAGGACGAGACCGCGTCCACGCCGTCCGCCACCAGCCGCCACAGGTCCTCAGGTGACCGTACTCCGCCGGGGTAGCGGCAGCCCATCGCCACGATGGCGATCGGCTCGCGCTGGGCGGCCTCGGCCTCGGCGAGCCGCCGCCGGGTGTCCTGAAGCTCGGCGGTCGTCCACCTGAGGTAGTCGACGACCTTCTGCTCCTTCACCGCGTCCATCTGTGCAGGTCCTCCGGTCATCGGTCCTCCAGCCCTGACAGTCCGAGCTCCTGGTCGAGGACGTCGAAGAGTTCGTTGTCGGTCACCGACGCGAGATCGTCGTCCTCGGTGGCCGCCGTTGCCGCCCCTCGCGTCTCGGTGACCCGCAGCAGCAGGGCCTGCAGCCGGGCCCCGAGCCGCTCCCGGCCCGCGTCGTCCAGGTCGGTGGCGGCCACGGCCGCCTCGAGACGGTCCAGTTCCGCCTGGACCGGCGCCTGGCGACCCGCACCGCCGCCCTCGAACTGCTCGGCGAGATGGCTCGCGATGGCCGCCGTGCTGGGGTGGTCGAAGACCAGGGTGGTCGGCAGTCGCAGGCCGGTCGCGGCGGACAGCTGGTTGCGCAGGCTGACGGCGGTGAGCGAGTCGAAGCCCAACTCCTTGAGCGCCGAGTCCGGATCGATGCCGGCGGCCGATTCGTGTCCCAGCACCGTCGCGACGTGCGTGCGCACCAGATCGAGCAGGACCTGTTCCCGCTTGGTCCCGTCCAGCCCGCTGAGCCGTTCGGCCAGCGCCGCGCCGCCGCCCGATGCCGCCGCCTGCCGGGCCGGGGCGGGGACCAGCCGGTCGAGGAGCGGCGGGAGCGTGCCGTTGCGTGCGTGGCGGCGTAGGGCGGTTCGGTCGATGGGGGTGAGGAGGAGGTGGGGGTGGGGGGTGTGGAGGGTGGTGTCGAAGAGGGTGAGTGCGGTGGGGGTGGTGAGGGGGGTGAGTCCGGTGGTGTTGAGGCGTTGGTGGTCGGTGGTGGTGAGGGTGTTGGTCATGGTGCTGGTGTCGGTCCAGAGTCCCCAGGCGAGGCTGGTGGCGGGGAGTCCTTGGGTGTGGCGGTGGTGGGCGAGGGTGTCGAGGTAGGTGTTGGCGGCGGCGTAGTTGGCTTGGCCGGGGGTGCCGAGGGTGCCGGCGGCGGAGGAGAAGAGGACGAAGGCGGTGAGGGGGAGGTGTTGGGTGAGTTGGTGGAGGTGCCAGGCGGTGTCGATTTTGGGTTGGAGGACGGTGTGGAGTTGGTGGGGGGTGAGGGTGGTGAGGGTGGCGTCGTCGAGGACTGCGGCGGTGTGGATGACGGCGGTGAGGGGGTGTTCTTGGGGGATGTCGGCGAGCAGCTCCGCGAGTGCGGTGGGGTTGGAGGTGTCGCAGGCGGTGATGGTGACGGTGGTGGCGCCGAGGGTGGTGAGTTCTTCGGTGAGCTCTGGTGCGCCGGGTGCGGTGGGTCCGCGGCGGCTGGTGAGGAGGAGGTGTCGGGCGCCGTGGGTGGTGACGAGGTGGCGGGCGAGGTGGGCGGCGAGGGTGCCGGTGCCGCCGGTGATGAGGATGGTGCCGTTGGGGTCGAGGGTGGGTGCGGTGGGGTCGATGGTGGGTGCGGTGGGGGTGAGTTTGGGGGTGAGGAAGTCGCCCTTGCGGAGGGCGAGTTGGGGTTGGCCGGTGGTGAGGGCGGCGGTGATGGTGTCGGGGCTGGGGGTGTCGCCGTGGTGGTCGAGGAGGGTGAGGGTGTGGGGGTGTTCGTTTTGTGCGGTGCGGATGAGTCCCCAGGTGGTGGCGGCGGGGAGGTCGGTGATGGGGTCGTCGGGGTGGGTGGCTACTGCGCCGCGGGTGAGGATGACGAGGTGGGCGTTGTCGGGGTGGTCCTGGGCGAGCCATTCCTGCACGCGGGTGAGGGTTTGTTCGGCGAGGTGGTGGGCTGCGGCGATGGGGTCGTGGGGTGTGGTGGTGTCGTCGTCGGGGCGGACGATGAGGATGTCGGGGGTGGGGGGTGTGGCGGTGGTGGCGGTGGTGGCGGGGACCCACTCCAACGCCAAGGGTGAGTCGAGCGGACCGCCCGGGGCGGCGGCGAGGTCCGGCGCGGTGAGTGCGCGGCTGGTGACCGAGCCGATGCTGAGCAGGGGCGCTCCGTCCCTGTCCGCCACCCCGGCGGACAGGGTGCCGTCGGGGTGGGCGGCCAGCCGGATCCTGGCCGCGGTGGCGCCGGTCGCGTGCAGTGTCACGTCCGTGAAGCGGTCCGGGAACGCCGTCTCTCCTGACTGACCGGCCAGGACACCGTCCAGCGTGGCAGCCAACAGCGCCGGGTGGAGCCCGAATCCGCCCGCGGTGGTGTCCTCCGGGAGGGCCGTCTCGACGTGCCCGCCGGAGAACCCGCGGATGCTTCGGAAGATCCCGCCGTGGTCGTACCCGGCCGCGGTGAGCCGTTCGGCCGACTGCTCGGGCTCGACCCAGGCCGCCCGGCCGGGGCCGGTCCCGCCCGCCTTGCCCGAGGTGCTCAGCACGCCGGCGGCGCGGCGCGTCCAGCCGTCGGCCTGCCGGGTGTGCACCTGGACGGCGTACTTCCCGTCCTCGTCCGCGCCGGACACGCGGACGCGCAGATCGACCCCGCCCTCCTCCGGCAGGACGAGCGGCCGCTCCAGGGAGAGTTCGTCGAGGTGGTGCAGGCCCAGCCGGTCACCGGTGGACAGGACGAGGTCGAGCACGGCCACCGCCGGCAGGACCGTCGTGTCCTGGAGCGTGTACCCCGCCAGCCAAGGGTGGCTCTCCACACCGATCCGGCCGGTCGCCACCACGCCCTGGCCCTCGGGCAGTTCCACCACGGCGGCGAGCAACGGGTGCGCGGCGTCGTCCAGTCCGGCTGACGCGGCGTCGTCGAGGCCCGCTCCGGCCGCTGCTTCCAGCCAGTAGGTGTGGTGTTGGAAGGGGTAGGTGGGGAGGGGGGTGTGGTGGGTGGGGGTGGGTGTGGGTGTGGTGGGTGGGGTGGTGGGGGTGTTGTGGGTCCAGGTGTGGGCGAGGGCGTGGGTGAGTTGGGTGGTTTCGGGGGTGTTGC
>NZ_JBVHYH010000112.1:7753-18764 GCF_055569135.1 Kitasatospora sp. NPDC029367 | reverse complement strand
GGGGGAGGGGAGGGGGGGGGGGGAAGGGGAGGAAACGCCCCCGCCCCCCCCCCCCCCCCCCCCCCCCCCCCCCCCCCCCCCCCCCCCCCCCCCCCCCCCCCCCCCCCCCCCCCCCCCCCCCAGCCCCGTCTCCGTTATGAGGTGGAGCTTGTTTACGTACGTCAACGCAGCTCTCGTCCGTGCTGCCGCCTACCCGGAAGGCATGATCCTGCCGCCGTGGCCGAACACCGTCGACAGCGGCGCGACCCAGCGCGAGAACTGGCACGGCTGGTTGGAGGATGCCTGGGGCAACCCGTCGGTCTCGGAGGCGATCCGCACGGCGAGCCCGGCCTTGGCCGACCGCATCGACGCGGTACTCGAAGGCCAGGCTGCTGATGACCGGCAGATGAGGCGGCTGGTGATGTCCATCACCCGCTACCTGCTCCGCCTCACCGGGCGGCCTACACCGTTCGGGCTGTTCGCCGGAGTCGCCGCAGTCGGCATCGGAGGCGAGCCGATGGCCCGGTGGGGCGATGACCACCGCCCCGTGGTGCGGCCGGACGCCGTCTGGATGGACGAGGTGATCACCCGGCTGGAAGCGATACCGGAGCTCCTCGGCAGGCTTCCGGTCGTGGCCAACAACCTGTGCATCGTGCGAGGCGACCGGCTGGTCCTGCCATGCCAGCCGAGTACGCGCGGACCGGACGACCTTGACCCCGCCGAGGTGACAGTCCGCAACAGCCTCCCCGTGCAGAGCGTGCTGAGCGCCGCACGGGCACCGGTGACGGTGAACCGCCTGGTTGCTCTGCTCTCCGGTGAGTTCCCGCAGGCCCCGGCCGACGCCGTGGCCGGGATGATCGGTTCCCTGGTGAAGCAGCGCATCCTGATCACCAGCCTGCACGCCTCGGCCGCAGAGACGGACGCGTTCGTTCACCTCGTTGCCCAGCTCGACCTGGCGCGGGCGCAGGAAGTCGTCGACGCCGCGGTGCCGGCCGTCCAGTTACGCGATATTGCGCTGGACCTGGCGGAGCACAACGGGTGCACCGACGCCGGACAGCGGCGCCTCATCCGCCGCCGGGCGATGACGAAGATGTCGGCCTTCACCAGCACGGTGAAGCAGCCGTTGATGACGGACCTGGCGGTGGACTGCCAGATCGAACTGCCTTCCGCCGTCGCTCGCGAGGCAGCAGCAGCAGCCGCTGCTCTGGCGCGGCTTACGCCCTACCCGTTCGGCAGTTCCGTGTGGGCGGACTACCACATGAGGTTCGTCGAGCGCTTCGGCCCCGGCGCGGTGGTGCCGGTCGCTGAGCTGGTCCACGCGGACAGCGGCCTCGGCTTCCCCGCGACGTACCGTGGCTCGCGGTTGAAGAAGCCGGCCTCCGGCCTCTCCGAACGGGACCGCCGACTCATCGCTCTCGGGCAGGAGGCTGCTATCGACGGCAGCATCGAAGTGCTGCTGGACGACAAGGCTATCGACCGGATCGCGTTCGACGGCATCGAGAGCGCCGTCCCGGTGCCCCACGCCGAGCTGGCCTTCCAGCTCCTGGCACCGTCCCTCGCGGACCTGCGTGCCGGGCGGTTCCAGCTCACGGTGACTGGGGCCCTGAGGGCGGCCGGGGCCACCACCGGCCGATTCCTGAGCATTCTCGACCCGGCTGATCGCGACCGGATCATGAAGAGCTACGCGGCCCTTCCGACCCTGGAGGAGAACGCCGTCGCCGCTCAGGTGTCGTGCCCGCCGCTGTACGTGCGGACCGGCAACGTCAACCGGGCCCCAGCCGTCCTGGCCCACGTGATCCCGCTCGCCGAGCACCACCAGGCCGGCGAGGGCACCATCGCCCTGGACGATCTGGCGGTCACCAGCGACGGCACCACGATGCGGCTGGTCTCCGTCTCCACGGGCCGCCTCATCGAGCCCACCGTGATGAACGCCGTGGACTTCCGCAACCACACCCAGCCCGTCGTCCGGTTCCTGTGCGAGGTCGTGCGCGCCCACACCGCGACCTTCGCTGGCTTCTACTGGGGCGCCGCCGACGAGCTGCCCTTCCTGCCGCGCCTTCGCTACGGCCGCACGGTCCTCTCTCCGGCCCGCTGGACCGTCACCGCAGACCAGTTCCCGGGGCGGAGGTCACCGTGGCCCCAATGGGACACGGCCGTCGAGGCATGGCGGCGCCGGTTCCGCGTGCCGTCGCATGTCCAGTTAGACGAGAACGGTCAGGAGCTGCCGCTGGACCTGGACGAGCCGGGGCACCGGGCCCTCCTGCGTGCCCATCTCGACCAACACGGTGCCGGCGTTCTTGCCGAGACCGCCAGGAGCGCCGACTACGGGTGGATCGGCGGCAGGGCCCACGAGATCGTGGTGCCCCTCGCGTCGACCGCACCGGCCGCCGTCACGAAGCCCGAGGTCTCCTACAGACCGCTTCGGCGTGATGACGGCCATCTGCCCGGCGACTCCCCGTGGCTGTTCGCCAAGCTGTACGGGCACCCGGAACGCCAAGGCGAGATCCTCACCGCGCTGCTGCCCGATCTGCTGGACGACCTCCACCGTCCGGCGTGGTGGTTCCTGAGGTACGCAGACCCTGATCCGCACCTGCGGCTGCGGTTCAGGACCGGTACCGACGGCTTCGCAACGGCCGCCCGACACCTCGGTGCCTGGACCGCGAAGCTCCGCACCATCGGCCTCATCAGCCATCTCCAGCTCGACACCTACCTGCCGGAGAGCGGACGCTTCGGCAACGGCGCCACGATGGAAGCGGCCGAGAACGTCTTCATGGCCGACTCGCTCGCGGCGATAGCCGAGATCACCCACTCCTCGACCAGCGGCCTCGACCTCCACGCCCTGTCCGCGGCGAGCTTCATAGACCTCACCACCGCTCTCCTCGGCGACAGGACCACGGCCGATGACTGGCTCATCGACAAGATCACCACCGACCGGACGGAACCACTGGACCGGACCCTCTTCGCGGACGCCCTCTCGCTGACCGCACCTGGCGTCACCAGGGCCGGAACGCCGTCACCGCGGTGTGCACCAGAGGTGGACGCGGCCTGGAGGGAGCGCGGATCAGCCCTGACGGCCTACCGGGACCTGCTCCTCCAGGACGGCGCCCCGACTCCTTCCGGGGTCCTGGGAACACTGCTGCACCTTCACCACATCCGGGCGGCCGGCCTCGATCCGGACGGCGAGAGGACGGCTCACCGGCTCGCCCGAGCAGCGGCCCTCACCTGGAAGTCGCGGACCAGGGACGGGACACGATGACCACGGTCACCGAACAGGCCCGGAACGCGGCAGAACTCCTCACCGGGAAGCTGACCGAGGTCCCCGCCGATGACGGCCATCCAGCCCTGATGCCGCAGTCCCTGATCCGCGGCGCCGCAGGCATCGCCCTCCTGCACATCGAGCGGGCAGAAGCCGGGCACGGAAGGTGGGAGACGGCCCAGCCCTGGCTCGAAGCCGCCGTCCGGCACGGCACCGACACCGGGCCCCACGCGACGCTCTTCTACGGTGCACCGGCCCTCGCATTCACACTCCACGGCGCCAGCGGGCAGAGCGGCCGGTACGCACGGGCGCTCGCCGCCCTCGACGCAGCCACCGAGACCGTGACGCGGCAACGCCTCGACGCCGCCCACGCCCGCATCGACCGCCGCAGATCACCGGCCCTCGCCGAGTTCGACCTGATCTACGGCCTCACCGGTCTCGGCGCCCATCACCTGCGCCGCTTCCCGCAGGCCACCCTGACCCGTGACGTCCTCGTCTATCTGGTCCGTCTCACCGAACCGATCGATGCCACCGGGCTCCCAGGATGGTGGACGGGCCTCGGCCCCGCCGGGGAGCCGTCCCCGGACTTCCCGCACGGCCACGGCAACTTCGGCATGGCACACGGAATCGCCGGCCCGCTTGCGCTCCTTGCTCTCGCCATGAAGCAGGGAGTCGTGGTCGACGGTCATGCCGATGCGATCCGCAGGATCTGCGAGTGGCTGGACCGGTGGCGCCAGGACGGGCCAGCCGGAGCATGGTGGCCGGAGTGGGTCACCAAGACCGAGTACGACACCGGAGTAGCCCACCAGCACGGCCCGATGCGGCCATCCTGGTGTTACGGAACCCCGGGCCTCGCCCGCGCCCAGCAACTCGCGGGACAGGCCCTCGGCGACAAGATCCGGCAGGACCAGGCCGAAGCCGCGCTGATCGACTGTATCTCGGACCCGGACCAGCTGGAACGCTTCCACGACACCGGGATCTGCCATGGCTGGGCAGGCATTGTGCAGACCGTCTGCGCGGCGGCTGCGGACGCCCGGAACCCCGAGATCGCCGTGCACCTTCCCGGAATCCTCGGCAGCCTCGCGAACGCCCGTCCCGGGGCTGACCCGGGGTTCCTCGAAGGCAAAGCCGGCATCGCGCTGGCCCTCTACCGCGCCAGCACAACAACTGCCACCGGGTGGGACCGCTGCCTTCTGCTCAACTGACCAGCCAGGAAAGTGAGACCAGCCATGGAGTGGCGTCAGATCAACATCAGGTTCACCGACCGGCACGCGGCCGAAGCGGCGACGTGCACCCACCTGGGACCGGCCCTTAACGCCGCGGAGCGGGACCGGACGGTGCAGTCCTGGTTCTTCATGAGGAAGGCCGACTGGCGCATCCGCTACCGGCCGGCGCCCGGCGCGGCCGTGGAAGCCGATGTCGCCGTCCAGCGTGCACTGACGACGATGCGGAACGAGGGCATCGTCACACGATGGGCGAACATCATCTACGAACCCGAGACCTACGTGTTCGGGGGAGAGCAGGCCATGGACATCGCCCACGGCCTCTTCCACCAGGACAGCAGCCACATCCTCGGCTACCTCGCGCAGCCCGATCCGCGCCAACGGCGGGAGCTGTCCGTCCTCCTGTGTGTCGCCCTGATGCGATCCAACGGACTCGACTGGTACGAACAGGGCGACGTCTGGGCACGGATCGCAAGGAACCGCCCGACCACCAACACCCCCGAGCCGCAACACTTCCAGCGCCTCACCGCGTCCATCGGCCAGCTTCTCGAAGCCGACACCAGCACCGGCATCAGCACGGCGGACCGTACCTTCGCCGACCACGCCGCAACCTGGCTCGACGCCTTCACCCGGGCTGGCGTCCGCCTCAGCCGCATCTGGTCAGACGGAGCACTCACCACCGGCATCCGCGCCATCACGGCCCACCACGTTCTCTTCCACTGGAACCGCCTCGGCATCCCCTACGAGACCCAGGGACTTCTTGCATCGGCCGCCCGTGATGCCGTATTCACCTGACCCCGCACAACGACGCACCGCCAAAACCACATCGAACGATGCTCTACGTGTTGCCACTGCGGGCTTGTCGGATTCGTTGGAGGCAACTGATGCAGCGGGCAAGTTCTATAAACTCCGGCCCGAGTCGAGAGTAGTCCAGATGCGTTCCGTCCTCTTGGGCTTGGTTTGAGTGTGGTTGCCTCGTGTAGTTCAGTTCGGTCATCAGGCCATCGTGAAGGCGTCGCCATACGCCGGCGTCTGTCCATTCTTGTAGGCGCTTCCTGGCCGTTGTCCCAGAGCAGGCAAGCTCATCGGATGGAATCTTTCCCCAGACGACTCCTGTGCGCAGCGCGTAAATAATGGCTGCAAGGGATTTTCGGTCCGGTGTCCGCGGGTACTTGTATGCTGGAATAGGCGGCAGGAGTGGTTCTATCCGCGTCCACAGATCGTCGGGGACTCTGTTGACGCCCCATAGCACTGGATCATCAAGTCCTAGACTTGAGACCAGGCTCTTCCTGAGGGGATCGGCTGATCGAGGTGTTTTGCCCATCGTATGTTTGCGAAGATTAATGCTGGGTGGAAGTGATGACTGGTTTGGATGGTCGGCTCGCTTCTTCCATAGGATGTAGGAGTTTCGGAGTCTGATTTCATTGGCCCGGTTGGTATGGGAATTGCTATCTAGGATTCCGTCGGCCAGGTTCGAGAATTGCGGGCTCATGGATTGCAGTGCTTTTGCCTGCGATGGCGTCCGGAACCAGGAGATGTCGGGAGGGGTTGAGTCTCGCCAGGTTGCGCTAGGAAGGACCTCCTGGGCGGCCTGGTAGGGATCGTCGGCCAGAAGGATGTGGGCCGACGGTCTGAGGGCGCCGGCGATGGCGAGCGGCGGGTAGGAGAACTGTGGCGTTGCGGTAAGAGCCCATTCGCTTCGAACGTTGCGCTGGCCGAATTCAATGAAGGCGTCGCGAACATGAGAGTCGGTGCCTGGCATTTGGGTGGTGATATCGCCTGCCGCAATGACAGTCATCATGATTGCATAGAGATCATCAATGCTGATGTTCTTGGTGTGGGTGCGTTCGGGGCGCGGATTAAGTAGGTCGAGTAATCTATCCTGTGCGTCGATGTGTAGAGTATCTGTGCACTCTGTCGTTTCGGTATTGAGTAGCAGATGGGGGCAGCCTCCATGACTTCTCGGGGAGATTTCACTGTAGCGGCTACACCAATCCTTAGTGTTGCTTCGATGAAACCGCCAGGGCTTGAACGGCTCGCCGCATTGAGGGCATCTTTCTGCTAGGTAGAGGCGGTGCCATCGGCATACGACCACCCACGGTAGAAGCCATTCAAGTCGCCACCTTCCGCGGTTCTCAGCAAGGCATGGTGGGCAGATATGGATCCCTGATCGTCGAATATAAGAGTGCCGCCAGATGCCGGACGAATCAGTGTCGCCGTGACGTATTTTTGGCAGCTGACCGTCCAGGTAGTGATGGAGGGTGAGTGACTGAATGGATTGAGATGATAATCCGGAAGTTGCCGCCACGTCTTGAATTTGTTCGTCGGAGAGTATCAGCGTTTGGCTCATCCAAGAACCCGCATATTTCATCGGCTTCCAGCCGACTCCGAGACGTTTGGCTAGTAGGTCCGTCCCCCCTTCTGCCCAACCTGCGGCGAAATGCTCAAACCAGCTCAGCAGCGACTCGCCACGGATGGGCACGGGTGCGGCAGGCAGCCGGCGCACCCCGTGCCGCGCTGGATGGGTCTCCACCCTTGACCTCCTTCGCCCGGATGGGGCGACGGTACGCGCTCGTGGGGCTCGCGGTGAACGGTTCGCTGCACCAGTGAACCGTCAGTGAAGTTTTGCCTGCACTAGTGAAGTCTTTCGTGTCACCTCACACATCTGTCGCAGCCGTGTCGGTATCCGTTGACGAGCGACAGTCACCGATATATCGTCGAACTATCGAGACAGTGACTCGACTGTCTCGCTGGAACGGAATGAACCATCGAGGAGGTGGGCGCCATGCGCTCAGGAATGCGATTTCGTGTGGAGGGCCCGCGCGGCGGCGGACGCCGTCGCGGTCCGGGGCCGGAGTTCCGGGGGATGCCCGGAGAGGGCCCCGGCGGCTTCGAGGGGCGGGCGGCCTTCGGCGGCTTCGGCCCGCCGTTCGGCGGCGGCGGCCCCGGCCGGCCGATGGGCGGCCCGTTCGGGCACGGCTTCGGCGGCCACGGCGGCCGGCGCGGCGGCCCGCACGGGCGGCGCGGCGGCCGGGCCCGGCGCGGCGACGTCCGGGCCTCGCTGCTGGCGCTGCTCAAGGAGCGGCCGATGCACGGCTACGAGATGATCGCCGAGATCACCGAACGGACCAACGGGGCCTGGCGGCCCAGCCCCGGCTCGATCTACCCGAACCTCCAGCTGCTGGAGGAGGAGGGCCTGATCACGGCGGAGGAGGTCGGCGGCAAGCGGCTGGTCTCGCTCACCGAGCGGGGGCGCGCCGAGGCCGAGGCCGGCCCGGCGGAGCCGTGGGCCGAGGCCGGCCGGGAGGTCGACTGGGAGGCCGTCCAGGAGGTCGGCCAGGCGCTGGCCGCGGTCGAGCAGGCGGTCCAGCAGGTCATGCGCACCGGCACCGAGGCGCAGCGCGCCAAGGGCCTGGCGGTGCTGACCGAGGCCCGCAAGAAGCTGTACCTCGTCCTCGCCGAGGATGACTGACGGGTGCGGGGGGCCGGTCCCGGCGCAGGCCGGTGGCCCGGGCGGTGCCGCTGCTCAGGGGCGGACCAGGAACAGGCCCACACAGGCGAGCAGCAGCACCGCCCAGGCGAACCAGAGCCAGCCGTCGGGCCCGATCGTGACGCTGTAGAGGCAGACCACCAGCAGCAGGGCACCGGTCACCCAGGCGACCTGCCGGTTGTGGTGGGCGGCCGCCCGTGCGCGGCTCCCGCCGTGCCGTACGGAGTGCCGAACCGTCCTGGCCATGCCGACCTCCCGGGGAGGGCGAAGGTGGGGGACGGGCGGCCGGTCAGTCCGCGGGCCCGGTGGGCCGGGTCGGCTCCGTGGGCCCGGTCGCCTCCGTGGGCTGGGTCGGCTCCGTGGGCCCGGTGGACCCGGTGCCGGTGGAGGCCGCCTCGTCGTACTCGTAGCGCCAGAACCAGCTGAGCCCCCGCACCTGCTTGCTCCGGACGTACACCAGTGTGCGCGCGGGGGAGTCGCCCTGCGCGGGGACCGGGACCTTGTACTTCTTGGGCACGCCCAGCATCGGCCCCAGCGGGATCGGCAGGACCGTCCCGTCCAGGGGCCCGCCGACGAATTCGGTGTCCGCGCTCTTCACCCCTCCAGGGTCTCACCTCCACGCGGCGGCCACGCCGGGAGCACCCGGGGGCGGAGGCGCGGTGAGGGTCGGGTGCCCGGAGTGTGGCCCGCGTGGCCGGGGTGTGACCGGAGAGGCACCGCCCCCGGTCATCCGGAGGCCCCGCGCACCCCTATCCTTTCCTGTACGCCCCCGGGGTCCACCCCGGGCCAGCGGGCCCCGTACGGGCCGGGCGAGGCGCGAGTCAGCGTGCCCTCCGGCCGTCACCGGCGCGGACAGCGTGCTGCCGCGACAGGCGTACCGAGACCCGGGCGTCGGCCGTCCGGTGACCCCGGCCGCGGTCGGCGGGGCGCGGACAGCAGGGCCGAGCACCGCCCCGGGAAGCAGCGGGGAGCGCCACGCGTTGCGTCCGAGTGGTACGTCGAACGCTGTGTCGCACCAGGCACGGCAGTTGCGCGGAAGGGGCACGATGGAAGCCGGCAGCAGGTGGACGACCTGGTGGCAGAAGCGTGACCGTGAGCGGGCCCGCCCGGGAGGCGTGGACCCGGCCGCCAGACTGGAACAGCTGCTCGGCGCGGTGCGCGCCGGATTCCCCCTCGCACCCGCCGCCCACCCGGCCGGCTACCGGTGTTCCTGCGACCGGGTGGCCTGTCCGGCCCCGGCCCGGCACCCGGTCTCCTTCGCCTGGCAGACCCAGGCCACCACCGACCCGGAGCAGCTCTCCCGCTGGCTCTCCCGCGACCCCCAGGCCAACTTCGTCACCGCCACCGGCCGGGTGCACGACGTCCTGGACGTCCCCGCCGAGGCCGGCCGGCTCGCCCTGGAGCGGCTGACCGCGCTGGGCGTCGAGGGCCCGGTCGCCGCCCTCGGCGAGGACCGCTACCTCTTCTTCACCGCCACCCGCGGCACCCCCCAGGACGAGGACGAGTGGTGGGACAGCGCCCTCGACTCCACCCCGGACACCGTGTCCGAGCACCCCGGCCTGCGCTGGCACTGCCGCGGCTCGTACACCCTGCTCCCGCCCGCCGCGCTGCCGGACGGCTCCGAGGTGCGGTGGCTGCGCGGGCCCGAGCTGCCGCTGCCGGACCCGCTGCGCGTCCTGGACGTGCTCACGGACGCCTGCACCGAGGTGGGCGCCGTCGCCGAGGAGCAGTGGCTGATCGGCTAGGGGCCGGCCTGATCCACAGGCCGGGCCCCCTCGGGCGCCCGAGGGCGCCCGGCGGTGGTCACGGCAGGGTGAGGATCTCCGCGCCGTCCGCCGTGACCACCAGGGTGTGCTCGAACTGGGCGGTGCGCTTGCGGTCCTTGGTGACGACCGTCCAGCCGTCCGGCCAGATCTCGTAGTCGTAGGTGCCCAGGGTGAGCATCGGCTCGATGGTGAACGTCATACCGGGCTTGATGACCTCGGTGGCCCGCTCGCTGTCGTAGTGCGGGACGATCAGGCCGGAGTGGAACGACGTGTTGATGCCGTGTCCGGTGAAGTCCCGCACCACGCCGTAGTCGAAGCGCTTGGCGTAGGACTCGATGACCCGTCCGATGACGTTGATCTGACGGCCCGGCTTGACCGCCTTGATTGCCCGGTTCAGCGACTCCCGGGTGCGCTCGACCAGCAGCCGGGACTCCTCGTCCACGTCGCCGACCAGGTAGGTGGCGTTGAGGTCGCCGTGCACGCCGTGGATGTAGGCGGTGGCGTCGATGTTGACGATGTCGCCGTCCTCCAGCACGGTCGAGTCCGGGATGCCGTGGCAGATCACCTCGTTGATGGAGGTGCACACGGACTTGGGGAAGCCGCGGTAGCCGAGGTCGGACGGGTAGGCGCCGTGGTCGCACATGTACTCGTGGGCGACGGCGTCCAGCGCGTCGGTGGTGACGCCGGGGGCGATCAGCTTCGCCGCCTCCTCCATCGCCCGGGCCGCGATCCCGCCCGCGATCCGCATCTTCTCGATCGTCTCGGCGGTCTGCACCTCGGGCCCGGTGTACGGCGTCGGGGCGGGCTTCCCGACGTACTCGGGGCGCGCGATGTGCGCCGGGACCTTGCGGGTGGGGGACTGGATGCCGGGTACGAGAGCCATGCAGGCGAGTCTAGTCGCGGGAACCGCCGCCGCCCGGCGGTTCCCGCGCGGTGTGCAGGGCGGCCCCGCCCGGGGAATGATCGGTACCGACCCCCAACGTCTGGACGGGAGAACGCCATGCCCCTCGGATTCAACCGCAAGCCGACCGGCCAGCCCGGCGAGTGGTTCTACTGCATCAAGCACGCCAAGGTCGAGGAGGGCCCGGAGTGCCCCGCCAAGGACCGCCTCGGCCCCTACGCCAGCCGCGAGGAGGCCGCCCACGCCCTGGACATCGCGAACGAACGCAACCGCGAGTGGCAGAACGACCCGCGCTGGAACGACCGCCCCAAGGACGACGGGGCGCAGTAGCACGGGCTGGAGGGCCCCGGGGGGGGGGGGGGGGGGGGGGGGGTCGTGGGGGTTGGGGTTGTGTTT
>NZ_JBVHYH010000112.1:0-7743 GCF_055569135.1 Kitasatospora sp. NPDC029367 | reverse complement strand
TACACCACCCCCCCCCCCCCCCCCCCCCCCCCCCCCCCCAACCCCCCCCCCCCCCCCCCCCCCCCCCCCCCCCCCCCCCCCCCCCCGGGGCGGGGGTCTCGCGGGCGTTGCGTTCGTGTTCGGCGCGGACGGCGGCGGTGTGCGGGTCGGTGCGGTCGTCGTAGGCGAGCAGGCGGGGGAGGGCGGCGGCGAGGGCGAGGACGGCGGCGACGCAGGCCAGGCCCCCGGTCCAGACGGCGGCGCGGACGCCGATCAGGCCGGCCATGGTGCCGGCCCGGACCTGGCCGAGCTGGGGCCCGACGGAGTAGCTGAGCAGCTCGACGCCGGCCATCCGGCCGCGCACCTCGTCCGGGATGGACTGGTTCCACATGGTGGAGCGGGCGATCCCGCTGATCTCGTCCGCGCCACCGGCCAGGGCCAGCCCGAGCAGCACCACCCAGACGCTGCCGGACAGTCCGGCCAGCGCCATGGCCGCGCCCCAGCCGACCGCGGCGGCCACCAGCAGCCGTCCGTGCCGGTGGACCCGGGACGTCCAGCCGCTGGTCGCGCCGACCAGCAGGCCGCCGACGGCGGCGGCGGCGTACATCGGGCCGAGCGCCCAGTCCGCGCCCAAGTCCGAGGCCAGGAACGGGAAGACGGCCACCGGGAAGGCGAACAGCATGGCGCACAGGTCGATCGCGTAGGTGCCGAGCAGGTCCTTGCGGCTCCACGCGTACCGCACTCCGGTGAGCACCGCCCGGATCGACGGGCGCTCGGCGCCGGTGGCCGGCGGCACCGCCCTGATCCGGACGAGCAGCAGCAGCGAGACCGCGAAGGTCAGCACGTCCAGCGCGTACGCGGTCTGCACCCCGGACACCGCCACCACGACCCCGGCCAGCGCCGGACCGGCCACCGAAGCGACGTTGTGGTACAGGGACTTGAGGGCGAAGGCGGCCGACAGGTGCTGGTGCGCGACGACCCTCGGCAGCAGCGAGTCCAGCGCCGGGCGCTGGAGCCCGTCACAGGCCGCGACCAGGGCGGCGACCAGGTAGATCGGCCAGAGCACCGGGTGCGGCAGCAGGGCGTTGAGCAGCAGCAGCCCGGCGAGCAGCCCGAGCCCGGCCTCGGAGCGCAGCACCAGCCGGCGGCGGTCCAGGGCGTCGGCGAGGGCGCCGCCCCAGAGGCCGAAGACGATCAGCGGAACGAGTTCTACGGCGCCGATCAGGCCCACCGCGAAGGAGGAGTCGGTGAGTTCCTTGATCTGCATCGGGACGGCGACGTACGTCAGGAAGCTGCCGAAGCTGGTGATGCAGCCGCTCGTCCACAGGTAGCGGAAGTCCCGCGAGGCGCGCCAGGGGGACAGGTCGGGCGCCAGCGAGCGCAACAGGGCGCGCGCCCGACCGGTGGGCGGTGGTTCGTCGGCGTTCACGAACGACCATCCTGGGACGGCCGGTTCCCGGACCGCAACGGATTTGTCACCAGCGGGTGAACGCGGGCGGTGAGGTGAGCCGGCCGGCGAGGTCGGCCAGCCGGTCCAGGGCGGAGCGGCGGCGGCCCGGCTGCCCGGCGGCGGCACTGACCAGGTGCTGCGCCAGGTCGAAGGGCTCCTCGGCGGCGGTGCCGACGGCGAGCCGCTCGTGCGCGAGACCCGCGAGGTCCGCGAGGTCGGCGAGACCAGCGGGGTCGGCGAGACCGGTGAGGCCGGCAGGGGTGGTGGGGTCGGCGCCGTCCAGGGCCAGGACGGTCGCGCCGTGCCGGCGGGCGTCCTGCACCCGCTCCAGCAGCGGGGCACCGGCCGCGCCGGGGGCCACCACCAGCACGGTGGCGCCGCGCCCGGCCTCGGTGAGCCGCCGCAGGCCGTGCGCCAGGTGGGCCGGGGCGGCGGCGGGCGGTGCGTGCCGCAGCAGGGTGGGCGCCAGCCGGGGGACGGCCGACCAGGCGGCCTCGTCCTCCAGGTGGGCGGCCAGGTGCCAGGGCTCGTACGCCTCGGTGCCGACCAGCAGCAGCTCACCGGCCCCGCGCCGTTCCACCGAGCGCCGCAGCGCGCCGGCGAAACCGCCGACCGCCTCCAACCAGCCGGTGCCCGTGAGTCGTTCACGAAGTGCCGAAACTCTCACTGCGTCCATGCGGGCCAGGATGTCGCGCCGGGCCGGCGATTTGGGAAGATCGGCCCATGACTTCCCTCGATTCAGCGACAAACCCGGCCCACGAGCTGCCGGACGTCTCGCAGTTGGTGGTCGGTGTCCTCGGTGGCACCGGCGACCAGGGGCGCGGCCTGGCCCTGCGGCTGGCCAAGGCCGGCCAGCAGGTGATCATCGGTTCCCGCGACGCGGCCCGGGCCGAGGCCTCGGCCGCCGAACTGGGCGTCGGCGTGCGCGGTGCCGACAACGCCACCGTCGCCCGGGAGAGCGACGTGGTGATCATCGCGGTCCCGTGGGACGGCCACGCCGCCACCCTGACCGCGCTGCGCGAGGAACTCGCCGGAAAGATCGTCGTCGACTGCGTCAACCCGCTCGGCTTCGACAAGCAGGGCGCCTACGCGCTCAAGCCGGAGGAGGGCAGCGCCGCCCAGCAGGCCGCCGCCCTGCTGCCGGACTCCCGGGTCACCGCCGCCTTCCACCACCTCTCGGCGGTGCTGCTCCAGGACGAGTCGGTGGAGCGGATCGACACCGACGTCATGGTGCTCGGCGACGAGCGGGCCGCCACCGACGTGGTGCAGGCCCTGGCGGGCCGGATCCCCGGCATGCGCGGCATCTTCGCGGGCCGGCTGCGCAACGCCCACCAGGTGGAGGCGCTGGTGGCCAACCTGATCTCGGTCAACCGCCGCTACAAGGCCCACGCGGGCCTGCGGATCACCGACGTGTAGAACGTGTAGAACGCGCCGGTCGCGTCGGCCTCACCCCTGGACCCGGTCCGGAGGTGAGGTCGGCGACAATGGGTACGGCCGACCCCGGCCGTCCGCACCCGGTCCTAGGAGCTCCGCGCCATGCCTCGCACGTCCCTCTTCGCCCTGCTCGTCGTCGTCCTCGCGCTGGCGGCCGCCGTGGTCTCGATGGTCGAGGGCTTCTGGATCGGACTGATCTGGCTCCCGCTGGCCGGTGTGGCCAGCAACGTGCTCTGGCTGAACCGGCGCAAGGCGAAGATCGCCGAGGCGGCGGCCGCCGAGCAGGGCTAGTTCTTCCGGAAGCCGCCGAGCAGGGTCAGTTCTTCCAGAAGCTGAACAGGTACCGGCCGAGCGTCGCGTAGTCCTGGTCCACGCCGAAGAGGTTCATCAGGCCGTGGACGATCCCGAAGAAGAACGAGTTCACCTCGGGCTGCCACAGCAGCGCGAACACCGCGAGCAACCCGTACGGCGCGAACGGCTCGACCGCGCGCCGGGTCTTGTACGAGAGCCACGGCTCGACGATCCCGTAGCCGTCCAGGCCGGGAACCGGCAGCAGGTTCAGCACCGCCGCGCTGAGCTGGAGGAAGCCCAGGAAGCCCAGGGCGCCGGAGAACGGCGAGTAGGGCAGTTCGTAGCCGTTCCAGACCGCGTGCACCGTCGGGTCGTCCAGCCAGCCCGCGCCGATCGGGATCAGCAGCACTGCCGCGATCACCAGGTTCACCAGCGGCCCGGCCGCCGAGATCAGGCTGTGCTTGAGCCGGCCCTGGATCCGGCTGCGCTCGATCCAGACCGAGCCGCCGGGCAGGCCGATGCCGCCGAGGATCATGAAGACGATCGGCAGCACGAAGCTGAGCAGCACGTTGGCGTACTTCAGCGGGTTGAGCGTGAGGTAGCCCTTGGCGCCGACGGTGATGTCGCCGCCGTGCAGGGCGGTGCGCGCGTGGGCGTACTCGTGCAGGCAGAGCGAGACCATCCAGCCCGAGATCACGAACAGGAACACCCCGAACGAGGCGTTGCCGTAGCCGGAGTACACCGCCCAGGCGGAGGTGCCCAGGGTGGCGAGGAGCACCCAGAACACCGGGCTGATCCGGCGGTCCTCGCTGCGGGAGCGCGGCGTGGCGGCGAAGGTCATCTGTGGGTGCTCCGTGAACAGGGGAAGGGGGACTACCGGCTGGGACCGATCATGCCGGGCGGGCGGTGGCCGGACAAGCCGCCCAGGGTGAACGTCCGAGGGGAGGCGCCTGGTTCCGGCACGCCCCGGGGCCCGGGGTCGGGGGCCGGGGTCGGGGAGGCCGGGCACAATTGTGCGGCCGCGCTGCCGTCCATCGACCAGAATGGTGCGGTGCACTACGGCATCCTCGGTACCACCACGGCCCACCACGACGACGGCACGCCGGTCCCCCTCGGTGGGGCCAGGCTGCGGGCGCTGCTCACCGCGCTGGCCCTGCGGCAGGGCCGGCCGGTCCCGGCCGACCTGCTGGTGGACGAGGTGTGGGACGCCGAACCACCGCAGGACTCCTCCGCGGCCCTGCAGACCCTGGTCGGCCGGCTGCGCCGCACCATCGGCCGGGAGCGGGTCGGCTCCGGGCCGGCCGGGTACTGGCTGGCCGACCCGGCCACCGACCTCGCCGACTTCCAGCGGCTGAGCACCGAGGGCCGGCGCGCCCTCGACGCCGGTGACAGCGCGCTGGCCGCCGAGCGGCTGCGCGCCGCCCTGGCGCTGTGGCGCGGTCCAGCCCTGGCCGACCTGCCGGACCGCGCCGCCGCGGCCGCCCGGCTGGAGGCCCAGCGGGACGAGGCCCGCCGGCACCGGATAACCGCGGACCTCGGCCTCGGCCGGGCCTCCGAGCTGGTCGCCGAACTGGCCGAGCTGTGCGAACGGCAGCCGCTGGACGAGCCCCTGCAACTGCTGATGCTGCGGGCGCTGCACGGGAGCGGCCGCACCGCCGAGGCGCTGCGCCACTACGAGCGCACCCGGCGCGCCCTGGCGGACGAGCTGGGCGTCGACCCCGGCCGTCAACTCCAGGACTGCTACGCCGAGTTGCTCCGCTCGGCCGAGCCGGCCCCGACTGCGCCCCCACCCGCACCCCCGGCTGCGCCCCCACCCGCACCCCCGGCGCGACCGCAGGAACCGCAGGGCCCGTCGGGCGGACAGCCGCAACCCCCCGCCCCGGCGCCCCAACTCCCGCGCGCCGCCGGCAACCTGCGCGGCCGGCTGACCAGCTTCGTCGGCCGCGAGGGCGATCTCACCGCCCTGCGCGCCCTGGTGACGACGCATCGGCTGGTCACCCTGACCGGCCCGGGCGGCTCCGGCAAGACCCGGCTGTCGGTCGAGGCCGGTCGCGCCGAGCAGTCCGCCGGGCACTGGCCGGACGGCGTCTGGCTGGCCGAACTCGCCCCGCTGGAGAGCCCGGAGGCCGTCCCGGCCGCCGTGGTCTCGGCGCTCGGCCTGCGCGAGATCGTGCTGCACAGCGCCGGCATGGTCGCCGAGGTGATCGAGAAGCGCGCCGAGGATCCCATGCGCCGACTGGTCGAGCACTGCGGGCCCCGCCGGATGCTGCTCGTGCTGGACAACTGCGAGCACCTGATCCAGGCCGCCGCCGACCTGGTCGACACCCTGCTCGCCGAGTGCCCCGGGCTGACCGTGCTCGCCACCAGCCGGGAGCCGCTCGGCGTGCCCGGCGAGACGGCCCTGCCGGTCGAGCCGCTGCCGGACCCAGTGGCGCTGCGGCTGCTCACCGAGCGGGCCGCCGCCGCCCGCCCCGGCTTCGACCCGCAGAGCGACCCGGAGGCCTGCGCCGAGATCTGCCGCCGCCTGGACGGCCTGCCGCTGGCCATCGAACTCGCCGCCGCCCGGCTGCGGGTGATGACCGCCCGGCAGATCGCCGACCGCCTGGACGGCCGCTTCGCCCTGCTCACCGCCGGCAGCCGCACCCTGCTGCCGCGCCAGCAGACCCTGCGCGCGGTGGTCGACTGGAGCTGGGACCTGCTGGGCAAACGGGAACGGGCGGTGCTGCGCCGCCTCTCGGTGTTCGCGGGCGGCTGGCAGCTGGAGGACGCCGAGGCGGTCTGCGCGGACGGCACCGAGGTGGTCGGCCCGGAGGTCGCCGACCTGCTGCTCTCCCTGGTCGACAAGTCCCTGCTGGTGGCGGACCTGGCCGACGACGGCGTCCAGCCGCGCTACCGGATGCTGGAGACCATCCACGAGTACGCGACCGAGCGGCTCGCCGAGTCCGCCGCCGAGCGCGACGCCACCGGCGCCCGCCACCTGGCGCACTTCCGCGCGCTGGTCGCCACCGCCGACCTGAACGTCCACGGCCCGCAGCAGCTGCACTGGCTGAACGTGCTGGAGCGCGAGCAGGACAACATCCGGGCCGCGCTGCGCCGGGCGATCGACCTCGCGGACGAGGAGCAGGCGCTGGCCCTCGGCGTCGGCATGGGCTGGTACTGGTCGCTGCGCGGCTACAGCATGGAGGCCCGCGGCTGGTACACCGCGATCGCCGCGCTCGGCCCGGACCCGTTCGCCCCGGACGCCCCGCCGCCGGTGCCGCTGGAGCGCAACGTGCTCGAGTACGGCGTCCCGATGCCCCCGGGGGTGGTCGAGGAGGCCCGCCGACTGGCCGCGATGTTCCGGCTGATCGGGATGTTCGAGGGGAACCTCGACGTGCTCGGCGACAAGGACGCGGTCAGGATCGCGGAGCAACTGCTGGACAGCTACACCCCGGAGCTGCCGCAGGGCTACCGCTTCCCGGCGCTGATGCGGGTGTTCGGTGCCTTCCTGGCCGGCCGCCTGGAGCTGATGAAGCAGCTGATGGACGACGCGGTCCGCGGCTGCGAGCTGCACGGCGACACGAGCGACCTGGCGTTCGCCCTGCAGGTCCGGGCCAGGATGCTGAACGACTGGCCGGAGGGCGAGGAACAGAGCATCCAGGACGGCCTGCGCTCCCTGGAGCTGTTCGAGCAGGCGGGCGACCTCTGGGGGGTGTCCCAGGCGCTGTCGGCCCGCGGTGAGTCGCTGGCGAACCGGGGTGACGCCGTCGGCGCGGCCGCCGCGTACGAGCGGGCGATCGCGCTGGCCGAGGAGCTGGGCGCGCCGCACGAGGTGCCGATGCTGCAGGTGAACCTCGGCAGCGCCGTGCTGGAGCACGACCTGGAGCGCGGCGAGCGGCTGATCCGGGAGGCGTTGGCCGCCATCGAGGGCACGGGCCTCAACCAGTCCACCACCGGCGCCCTGCTCTTCGGCCACCTGACGCTCTGCGCCCTGCACGCCCATCGCGGCGAGTTCGAGGAGGCCGAGGCGGCGCTGTCGCACCTCGACGGGATCACGACGGGCGGGTTCGTTCCCGGCGTCGTCGGCGGGCTGCTGCGGTGCTCGCGGGGCTGGCTCACGGCCCGGGCCGGCGATCCGGAGGAGGGGTACGCCCAGCTGCGTGAGGGCCGTCGGCTGCTGCTCTCGGTGACGGCCGCGAGCGGTTTCGCCGAACAGATGACGATCATGGTGGTGCCGGCCGTGGTCGGGGTGCTGGCGGCCTTCGCGGAGCGGGACGGCGACCTGGAGCGGGCCCGGCAGGCAGCGGTGCTGATCGGTGCGCACAAGCAGCTGAACGGCCCGAAGGGCGGCTTCCTGGACCGGGTGGAGCGCGAGCGGACGGCGCTCGCGCTGCGGGGGCTGCTGGGCGAGGCCGAGTTCGAGGCGGCGCACGCCTCCGGCAGCGGGATGACGCAGCAGCAGACCCAGGCGCTGCTGGAGGAGCTGATCGACTGAGCGGTCGGGGGGGGGGGGGGGGCCCCACCCCCCCCCCCCCCCACCCACCCCACGCACCGGGGTGGGGTCGGTCGGACCGGCAAAACGAAACCAGACCCACAGGGAGCGAGGGGAG
>NZ_JBVHYH010000111.1:17585-20268 GCF_055569135.1 Kitasatospora sp. NPDC029367 | reverse complement strand
CCCCCCACCCCCCCCCCCCCCCCCCCCCCCCCCCCCCCCCCCCCCCCCCCCCCCCCCCCCCCCCCCCCCCCCCCCCCCCCCCCCCCCCCCCCCCCGCTTCGGCATTCGCCAGGTACTCGAACCACACCACCTTGCCCACCTCCGCCGGACGCCACCCCCATGCATGGGTGAGGGCCTGGACGAGCAACAGGCCACGCCCGGTGGTCGCTTCGGGATCCCGCTCCCGATGCGGAAGCTCCGCACCCCGATCGGCCACCTCCACCCGCACCCGCCCGCTACGCCAGCGGACGGACACGACACACCGCTCCCCCGTGTGCAGAAGCGCATTCGCGATGACCTCGCTCGCACACAACTCCACCTCCTGGAACCCGTCTTCGGTCAGCGGCACCGACCACTCCCGCAGAATCGCCCCCACCAACCGCCGCGCCGCCGGCACGGCGTCCGGCCCCGGCGGCACCCCCCACTCCAGAGGTACCGGGAATCGAGCATTACTCAGTGGGCTGACAACCACGAACAGCCTCCAAACCAGGCAGACAATGAAGGAGCCGACACGAGACCAGCGTCGGTGTCTCGCGGGCTGCCGAGACACCGACGCATCAACGCGCTCTCACACTCAGTGAACAATCCGTCACGATCGTGAGACCATCGGCAATGCGGTACCCGCATACGGATATGCACGGAACGCATCGGACTGCCTCGCCTGCTTGGCTGAGGTCGTAGCGTTTGGATGGGCTGTTGAACTGGAATTCGGCAGTGGTCCGGGAGGCGTCCCGGTCGGCGAACTACGGCAAGATCATCGAACTGGCCCGAAATTACCAGCGCATGACCCAGGTGCAGCTGGGCGAGGCGTGCGGGCTGTCGCAATCCGCTATCTCACGCTTGGAGAAACGAGGGACCGGCCCCTATGCCATGGATGTGCTGCTGAGAGTGTCGCAACACCTCAGCATCCCGGCCGGATTGCTAGGACTCGCCGATACAGCGAGGCGAGCGCGAATTGGAACTGAGGACGTGCATAGACGCCAACTTCTCGGTGCAGCTGCGGCGATCGTGGCGGCACCCGTCCTCGCCGCCGTTGCCGGGCCTACCGATGAGGCCGAGCAACAGGCTGCCGCGCTTCGGCTTGCCACCACGTCATACCGTCGACTGGATGGGTCAACTCCCTCACGCGATCTGACCGATGTCGTCCACTCCCATCTTCGCCTGATTCAGGGGCTGGTCGTCGCGGCGCCGACAGATGCCCACCGAATCAGGCTCGCCGCCGTCGCGAGCGAGGCGGCGAGCCTGGCCGCCTGGCTGGCGTGGGACATGGGAGATCACGGGTCTGCTCGATCGTTCTATGGCGCCGCAATCAAAGCAGCCCGATCTGGCGCCAACCCCCTGCTCGCCGCCTACCAAGCAGGAAGCCTGGCACAGTTCGAAGCCCAGACTGGCAACGCAATCCAGGCACTCAGCCTGGTGAAGAAGGCGCGCAGCCTCCTTGAATCCGGGCGACCAGCCATCGCAGACGCCTGGCTCGCATCCGTGGAGGCCCTCGGACACGCTTCCGCCGGCGACCAGCGAAGCTCAGATCGCGCGCTGACACATAGCCGAGCTGCCGCCCGCACCACCACGGGAGATGAACCGCCCCCATGGCCCTGGGTCTTCACCTTCGACGAGTCCAAAGTCGCTGCCTCCAGGGTGACCTGTGGCGCCAAGCTCGGACTTGAAGCATGGGTGTCGGATGGTGCAAGCGCTGTTCTCGCCACAGCTCACGCAAAGCAGCGCGCGTTGCTGGTGATGGACCTGGCAACAGGCCACCTGGCTGCCGGGCGGATTGAGGCGGCGTTCACGCTCGCGGCCCAGGCCCTGGAAGTCGGTCTCCGGTACCGTTCAGGGCGAATCATCGAGCGAGGCCGCGCACTTCGGCGGTCGCTCATCACTTCCTCACTCCCCAAGGTCGTGAGGGAGTTCGATGAGCGCCTTCACAACGTCTATCTGTAGGAGGAAGTGATGCGGATCGGAATCACAGGGCACCGCGGGTTGAAGCCCGAGGTGGAGGCGCAGGTTCGACAGTTCCTCATCGGCGTTGTCTCAGACGAGGATCCAAGCACGCTCACCGTCGTGTCATGCATCGCGGACGGGCCGGATTCATGGCTGGCGGAGATCGCGCTGGAGCGCGGCGGGCAGTTGGAAGCCGTCATCCCCGCCGATCAGTACCGGAACAGCCTGCCGGACTGGCACCACCCGGTGTACGACCGGCTACTGGAGAGCGCCGCTGCTGTTCACCGCACGGGCCTCGTAGAGTCCGACTCCGCCGCCCACATGGCGGGGAGCGAGATCCTCGTCCAGCGGGTCGACAAACTCCTCGCCGTCTGGGACGGCCTGCCCGCCCGGGGCTACGGCGGGACTGCGGACGTCGTCGCCTACGCGCAGCAGCGAGGCGTGCCGGTCGAAGTGCTGTGGCCGCAGGGAGCGCGCCGATAGGAGGGCATGTGAAACACCACCGCCCTCTCGCAGAGGAGAGCAAGTGACCACTCGCCAGCCCGGCTTGGAGCAGCCAGCCCTGGGCGGTCTGCTCCAAGCGGTCTCCCAGTACCTCGGCCACGAGGTGGCACCTGAGTGGGGGGGGGGGGGGGGGGGGGGGGGGGGGGGGGGGGGGGGGGGGGGGGGAGGGGGGGGGGGGGGGGGGGGGGGGGGGGGCGGA
>NZ_JBVHYH010000111.1:3014-17575 GCF_055569135.1 Kitasatospora sp. NPDC029367 | reverse complement strand
TTTGGTCTCTCCGCCTCGGATTTGCGTCCCTACATCGCAGGAGGAGTGGGGGGGGGGGGGGGGGGCGCCCCCCCCCCCCCCCCCCCCCGCCATCGGTTCCTGCCCGACCGGGTTTGGCTGTCCGGTGACGACGAGGCCCTGACGCTCTGCGAGCGTGGGCGTGAGCCCGAGCGGTGGTTCGCCGCTGCTTACGGGGACGTGCCTGTGGTGACGCAGGTCAACGACGGGGAGGAGCCGTCCGATCCGGCTGACGCCTGGCCGGCCTCCTCCGCCTCCGCGCCCTCGATCGTCTTCCGGATGCTCGAACTCCTGGACCTCGCACCGGGGATGCGTGTGCTGGAGATCGGTGCGGGCACCGGGTACAACGCCGCGCTCCTCTCGCACCGGCTGGGCGATGCCAATGTGACCACGGTCGAGATCGATCCCGCCGTGGCCGAACTCGCCCGGTCCGGCCTCAAGGCCAACGGCTACTCCCCCACCCTCGTCTGCGGGGACGGAAGCCTCGGCTGGGCCGCCCGGGCGCCGTACGACCGGGTGGTGGCCACCTGTGCGGTCCAGCGTGTTCCGTACGCCTGGGTCGAGCAGACGCGGCCGAGCGGCGTCATCCTCACCCCCTGGTCCGACGACTGGAGCCGCTGCGGGCTGCTGCGCCTCACCGTCGGCGAGGACGGGACGGCCTCCGGCCGCTTCTCGGCCGACAGCGCCTTCATGCTCATGCGGACGCAGCGGCGGGATCTGCGGCTGTTCCGGGACGTGGTCATGGACGACCACGTCCCGGTCGAATCCACCACCGCCCTCGACCCCTGGGCCGTCGCGGACTCCCCGGTCGAGACTCAGTTCGCCCTGGGCCTGCGCCTCGGCGACCTCTGGTACGCCTGGCACCACGAGCCCGACGTCGAGGGCGTGGAGACCCGGCTCTGGGTGGCCACCGCCGACGGCGGCTCCTGGGCGGCCGTCGACTGGGACGGCACCCGCGGCGCCGAGCGCTACACCGTGTGGCAGCACGGCCCCCGCCGCGTCTGGGAGGAGGTGGAGGCCGCGCACCGGTGGTGGCTGGACAGCGGCCGCCCCGGGCCGGAGCGGTTCGGGCTGACCGTCACCGCCGACGGCCAGTGGGCGTGGCTGGACGAGCCGGGTGCCGGATTCGCCGCTCGGCCCGCTCTCCAGGAGACTGAACAGCGTGACTGATGTGCGAGAGATCCTGGACTACCAGACCTTCGGCCGGGCCGTGCGCGAGCTGGCGCAGACGATCGCCGACGACGGGTTCGAGCCCGACCTCGTCCTGAGCATCGCCCGGGGTGGCGTGTTCGTGGCGGGTGGGCTGGCGTATGCGCTGGACTGCAAGAACATCCACCTGGTGAACGTGGAGTTCTACACCGGCGTGGGCACCACCCTCGACATGCCCGTGATGCTGGCGCCCGTCCCCGCCGCGATCGACTTCACGGACAAGAAGGTGCTGATCGCCGACGACGTGGCCGACACCGGCAAGACCTTGAAGCTGGTGCACGACTTCTGCCTCGACCACGTCGCCGAGGTCCGCTCCGCCGTGATCTACGAGAAGTCGCACTCCCTGGTGAAGTGCGAGTACGTGTGGAAGCGGACCGACGACTGGATCGAGTTCCCGTGGTCGGCGCAGGACCCGGTGGTCAAGCGCCCCGGCCAGGTGCTCGACGCCTGATCCGCCGGCCTCCCGGACGGCGCGGCCTCAGTGGGTCGCGCCCTCCGGGACGCGGAGGTCCACCGCACGGGTGGCGGCCGCGGTGAGCAGGGCGCGCAGGGCGTGAGCGGTGAGGTCGGCCGGCAGGGCGGGCGCGGAGCCGTCGAGGACCTGTTCGGGCAGGGCCGGGATGTGGACGAACCCGCCCCGGGCGGTGGGTTGTTCGGTGGCGAGCGTGTGCATCAGGGCGTAGAAGACGTGGTTGCAAACGAAGGTCCCCGCGGTGTGGGAGAGGGACGCGGGCACGCCCGCCGCCCGGACGGCGGCCACGCAGGCCTTGACCGGCAGGGTGGCGAAGTAGGCCGCCGGGCCGCCGGGGACGACGGGCCGGTCGACCGGTTGCCGCCCCGCGTTGTCGGGGATGCGGGCGTCGTCGACGTTGACGGCGACCCGCTCGACGGTGACGTCCGGTCGGCCGGCCGCCTGGCCGAGGCAGACGACCAGGTCCGGGGAGCACTCCGCGATCGCTGCGCGCAGCTCCTCGGCCGCCCGGCCGAAGACGCAGCTCAGCCGGGTGGCGGTGACCAGGAGCCCCTCGGGCGGGTCGTCGGCGACGAGACGGGCGACCTCCCAGGACGGGTTGACGTCGGCGCCGTCGAACGGTTCAAAACCGGTGAGCAGGACCCTGGTCATGGGACGGCCTCTCTGGAAGCGGGGCGGGCGGGGCGGGTCAGAACGCGAAGAGCGACATGATGGCGATGTTGCAGACCAACAGCGCCCCGGCGGTGGGCAGTTGGGCCTTGATCGGCCCGTACTGGTCCTTGAGTTCGAGCAGTGCCGCCGGGACGAGGTTGAAGTTGGCCGCCATCGGGGTGACGAGCGTGCCGCAGAAGCCGGCCAGCATGCCGACGGCCAGGACGACCCCCGGACTGCCGTGCAGTTGGGTCACCAGGACCGGCCAGCCGATCGCGGCCGTCATCACCGGGAAGGCGGCGAAGGCGTTGCCCATGATGATCGTGAACAGGGCCATGCCCAGGCAGTAGACCGCCACCGCCGCGTACTTGCTGCCGTCCGGGAGGAAGTGGGTGGTGATCCTGCCCACCTGGGCACCGACGCCGGCACCCTGGAAGATCGAGCCCAGGACGGCGAGGAGTTGGGGCAGCAGCAGGGCCCAGCCCATGGCCTCCAGCAGCCCGCGGCCCGAGCGCAGGGCGACGGCGGGGTTGCGTTCGCGGGTGAGCAGCAGGGCGAGGCCCAGGGCGACGAGCGAGGCGATGCCGAGCCCGAGGAGCGTCTCGCTGCCGGTCTGCAGCAGCACCCCGCCGCCCAGGTGCACGCCCTTGAGGAGTGTGCCGCAGGCCAGCGCGACCAGCGGGAGCGCCAGCGCCGGGATGAACAGCCGGTTGCCCAGGCGCGCGGCGGAGGCGGCCCGCCGCTCGGGGGCGGCGGCCGTGGGGGTGCCGCGGCCGGTGAAGCCGAAGCCGGCCAGGCAGATCATCGCCAGGACGGCGACGCCCAGCGGCGCGGCGGGGGCGGTCTTGTCGGCGACCCAGGAGCCGTAGACGAAGCTCGCGCCGAGCAGGCCCCAGAAGGCGGCGCTGCCGTACCGCCTGGGGTTGCCTCGGTCCGCGGCCATCTGCGCGGCCATCGCGAGGAAGACGGCTCCGACCAGCCAGTACAGCCACTCGACCTTGATCACTTGGTGCTCTCCTCGGTGCGATCGACGGCGGTAGCGGCGGTGGCCGCAGCGGTGGCCGTGGTGGTGGCGGGCGCGGCGGACAGGTCCCGGGCGAGGGTGCGGTCCAGCCGCAGCAGACGGGCGCCGTGGACGAGGAGGGCGCACACCGCGGTGGGGACGGCCCACACCGCGAGCTGCACCGGCTCCAGGGCGGTGTGGTAGGTCGCGTTGACGAACCCCGTGATCAGGAGGATCGAGCCGACGGCGAGGAAGCAGTCCTCGCCGAAGAACAGGCCGACGTTGTCCGCACTGGCGGCGAAGGAGCGCAGGCGTTCGCGGGCCTTGTCGGTCAGGCTGCCGTGGCGGCGCTCGGCGGCGGCCTCGGCCATCGGCGCGACCATCGGGCGCACCGCCTGGGCCGGTCCGCCGAGACTGGTGAGGCCGAAGGCGGCGGTGAGCTGGCGGACCACCAGGTAGACCGCGAGGACGCGCCCGGCGCTGGCCTTGGCGAGCTTGTTCATCAGGGTGCGGGCCTGCTCCTGGAGGCCGTGGCGCTCCAGCAGGCCGATCACCGGCAGGGTGATCGCGAAGAGGGTCACCGAGCGGCTGGAGGCGAAGCCGGTGCCGAAGGCCTCCAGGACCTTCAACGGGCTCATCCCGCCCAGCAGTCCGGTGAGGATGCCGGCGGCGCCGACGACGAGGAGCGGATTCCGCCGGGTGGCGAACCCGGCCACCACGACGAGAATGCCGACAAGAACGATCATGTTCCTGACCGCCTTTCAGAGGACCTCCGCCGTACGGGTGGCCGCCTGGGCGCCCCGGGGCGGAGGCGGTCGCGGTTGGGTGGACCGCGACCGTTCGGGGGTTGCCGAGAGGCTAGGGGATTGTGGAACAATCCGACAAGAGTTCAGGAGGTGGAACGTGACCGGAGTTTTCGACGCGCTCGCGGCCGACCGGGGTCGCATCGAACGCGCCAGCGCCGCCCAACGCGTGGCCGATCTGCTGCGCGAGCACATCACCGAGGGCCGGCTCTCCCCGGGCACCCGGCTCTCCGAGGAAGCGCTCGGCGAGGCGCTCACCGTCTCGCGCAACACGCTCCGCGAGGCGTTCCGACTGCTGGCCGACCAGCGGCTGGTCGTGCACGAGCTCAACCGCGGCGTGTTCGTCCGCGTCCTCGAACCGGCCGACGTCGCCGACATCTACACCCTGCGCCTCGCACTGGAGACGGCCGGGGTACGGGCCCTGCGCAGCGCGACGCCCGAACGCCTGGCCGCGGTGCGGACCGCGCTGGCCCGCGCGGAGGCCGCCGAGGCGTTCGGCGACTGGGTCACCGTCGGCACCGCCGACCTGCACTTCCACCAGGCCATCGCGGGGCTCGCCGGCAGCCGGCGGATCGACGAGTGCATGGCCCGCCTGATGGCCGAGCTGCGCCTGGCCTTCGCCGCCGTCCCGTCGGCCAGTGGGCTGCACGAGCCGTTCCTGCGCCGCAACCAGACGCTCGCCGGACTGCTGGAGTCGGGCGAGATCGACGACGCCGAGGTGGAACTGACCAGGTACCTGGACGACGCGCGCGCGGTGATCGTCCGCGCGATGACGGACGGCGCGGCGTGACACCGCCCGAAGGCAGCGTGACACCGCCCGGAGGCACCGAAGGCATCGAAGGCGCCCCCACGACGGTCGTCGACCTCAACGCCGACCTCGGCGAGGGCTTCGGCCGCTGGACGCTCACCGACGACGACGCCCTGCTGTCCGTGGTCACCAGCGCCAACGTCGCCTGCGGCTTCCACGCCGGGGACCCGAGCACCATGCAACGGGTGTGCGAGCTGGCCGCGGCCCGGGGCGTACGGATCGGCGCACAGGTCTCCTACCGGGACCTCGCCGGGTTCGGCCGCCGGGCAATGGACGTCCCGCCCGACGAACTGGCCCACGAAGTCGCTTACCAGATCGGGGCGTTGCAGGTGTTCGCCCGGGCGGCCGGAGCGGACGTGGCGTACGTCAAACCGCACGGCGCGCTGTACAACCGGACGGTGCACGACGAGGAGCAGGCGGAGGCGGTGGTCCGGGGCATCCGCCTCGCCGGGCCGGCGTCGGCACTGCCGGTCCTCGGGCTGCCCGGTTCACGGCTGCACGAGGCGGCCGGGCGGGCCGGACTGCCGGCGATCGCCGAGGCCTTCGCCGACCGCGCCTACACCCCGCAGGGCACCCTCGTACCGCGCCGCGAACCCGACGCCGTCCTCCACGATCCCGACGCGGTCGTCGCCCGCTCGGTCGCCATCGCCCGGGACGGCGAGGTCACCGCCCGCACCGGCGAGCGGATCCGGCTGCGGGCCCGCTCGCTGTGCGTGCACGGCGACACCCCGGGGGCCGCCGAGCTGGCCCAGCGGGTGCGGACCGCGCTGTGGCGGGCCGGGGTCCGCGTCGAGGCGTTCGCACGCGTCCCGGGCGGGGCGGGGAGAGGTACGGGATGAACCTGCGAGTCCTGCGGGTCGGCCCGGACGCGCTGCTGGTCGAACTCGCCGGGGCCGACGAGACGATCGCCTTCCACGCCGAACTCCAGCGCCGCCGTGCGGCCTCCGGGTTCCCGTCCGTCACGGAGGTCGTGCCGGCCGAGCGCACCGTCCTGCTCGACGGCGTGGCCGATCCGGACGCCCTGGCCGCCGAACTGCCCGGCTGGCGCGTCCCGCCGCTGCGGACGAGCGACGACGGGACGGTGACCGTCCCGGTGCGCTACGACGGCGCCGACGTGGCGGAGGTCGCCGCGCTGTGGGGCGTCACCGAGCGGGAGGTCGCGCGGATCCACTCCGCGACCGAGTTCCGGGTCGCGTTCAGCGGCTTCTCCCCCGGCTTCGGCTACCTGACCGGCCTGCCCGAGCGGTACCGGGTGCCGCGGCGGGCCGCGCCGCGGCCCGCCGTCCCGCCCGGGGCGATC
Source organism: Kitasatospora sp. NPDC029367 (assembly GCF_055569135.1). Classification (NCBI taxonomy): domain Bacteria; kingdom Bacillati; phylum Actinomycetota; class Actinomycetes; order Kitasatosporales; family Streptomycetaceae; genus Kitasatospora; species Kitasatospora sp. NPDC029367. The sequence continues at coordinate 11,311 of NZ_JBVHYH010000111.1, read as the reverse complement.
GCCCTCGCCGGCCGCTACACCGGCGCCTACCCGCGCTCCTCCCCCGGCGGCTGGCAGCTGATCGGGCACACCGACGCCGTGCTGTGGGACCCCTCCCGCGAACCCGCCGCCCTGCTCAGCCCGGGTACCCGGGTCCGCTTCGTGATCGAGGAAGCATGAGCGGGGAAGCACGAGCGGGGAAGCATGAGCAGGGAAGATGATCGAGGAAGATGAGCGAGGTCGGCGAGGAGAGCGAGGAAGCATGAGCGTCACCGTCACCCGCTCCGGCCTGCTGACGACCGTCCAGGACCTGGGCCGCCCCGGGCACGCGCACCTGGGCGTGCCGCGGTCCGGCGCGCTGGACCAGCCCGCCCACCGGCTGGCCAACCGGCTGGTCGGCAACCCCTCGACGGCGGCCACGCTGGAGACCACCCTGCTCGGCTGCGCGCTGCGCGTGGACCGCGCGGTGACGGTCGCCGTGACCGGAGCGCCGTGCGCCGTACGGGTCGACGGGCGGCCCGCCGCCTGGGGCGCCCCGGTGCGGCTGCCCGCCGGGGCGACGCTGGACGTGGGCCCGGCGACGCGGGGCGTGCGCAGCTACCTGGCCTTCGCGGGCGGGGTCGCCGCCGACCCGGTCCTCGGCAGCCGCTCGACCGATCTGCTGTCGGGGCTGGGCCCCGCTCCGCTGGCCCCGGGGGACGTGCTGCCGCTCGGTGAGCCGGCCGGCCCGGCCGCCGCGGTGGACCTGGTGCCGACGCCGGCACCACCCGATCCGCTGCTCCTGCCACTGCTGTTCGGCCCGCGCGACGACTGGTTCACCGCCGGCTCCCACACCGCCCTGACCGCATCCGACTACCGCGTCTCCCCGACCAGCAACCGGATCGGCCTGCGCCTGGACGGCCCGCCCCTGGAGCGCGCCCGCGACGGTGAACTCCCCAGCGAGGGCATGGTCCTGGGCTCCGTCCAGGTCCCGCCGGACGGCCGACCGGTGGTCTTCCTGGCGGACCACCCCACCACCGGCGGCTACCCCGTCATCGGCGTCGTCCCCGCCGCCGCGCTGGCCGCCGCCGCCCAGGCCGCCCCGGGCACCCCGGTCCGCCTCACCCCGGCGCGACGCAGGGGCTGACCGCCCGAAACCCGGCCACGGACCAGCCACGGACCAGCCACGGACCAGGCCTACTTCCGGCCGGTGCGGCGGTGGGCGAGCCTGGTCTCCGCCTTGAGCAGGAGCGGCATCAGGCCGTAGACGACGACGGGGACGACGAAGGCGGTCATGACCAGCGTGCGCAGCGGCACGGGGAGGCTGCCGAGGTGGGGGCCGAGGAGGAGGAAGGCGGTGGTGATGGTCGGGTAGACGGCGAGCCAGGTGAGCAGGGCGCGGCGGTGGACCGAGGGGGCCGCGGCAGCGGCGCGGGCGGGGGCTGCTGGGGTGATGGTGTCGGTGGTCATGGCGCGGGTCCTCCCCTTGGTGAGCGGGCGGAGACCTCATCTCCAACCCTTCGGTTGGAGTTTGGCACGCGCGGACGCCGATGTCCAACCATTGGGTTGGAAATTTGGGATACTCTTGGGCCATGGCCTGGGACACCGCACGCACGCAGCAACTCCTCCTCGACGCCGCGGTCGAGGAGTTCGCCGAGTTCGGCCCGGACGGAGCCCGGATCGCCCGGGTGGCGACCCGGGCCGGGGTGAACAAGGAGCGGATCTACCAGTACTTCGGCAACAAGGAGCAGCTCTTCTCCGCCGTGCTGACGTCCGAGCTCGGCAAGCTGGCGGAGGCGGTGCCGCTCGCCCCGGTGGGCGGGCTGGACCTCGGCGACTACGCCGGGCGGGTCTTCGACTACCACTCGGCCAACCCGCACTTCTCCCGGCTGCTGGCCTGGGAGGGTCTGCAACGCGGTTCGGACGCCGAGGAGTTGGCGGCCGGACCGGAGCGCACCGCGCACTACGGGGAGAAGGTCGCCGCCGTCGCCGCCGCGCAGCGCAGCGGCGGGGTGGCCGGGGAGGTGGATCCGGCGCGGCTGATGTTCGCGGTGATCGGCCTGGTGAACGCGTGGTTCACATTGCCGCAGATGGTCCGCTTGCTGCTCGCCGATACGGCGGACCCGGCAACGGACCGGGCCGCCCTGGTCACCCTGGTCCGCCGGCTGACGGCACCCTCGGGAGGCTGACCGGTCCGCCCGCTGACGGCGCCCGCCGAGGACCGAGCGCCCCTCCCGGTCAGCCCCGGCGCACCGCCTGGGCGGCCTGGCGGGCGCGCCGGACGGTGCGGTGGAGGCGCTGGACGGCGATGAAGCGGTTCATCGCATCGGCCTGGGTGAGGCGGTACTTGAGCCGCAGCTGGCCGTTGAGGTCGGCGATCCGCTCCGGGCCGATGGCGTTCAGGAGCCGGCCGACGTGCCGCTGGTAGACCTCCCAGTAGTTGCGGTCGCCGTCCGGGATGGACCAGAAGAACATCGGGATCTCCTCGACCAGGCAGTTCCGGTCGTAGGCGCGCAGGTACTGCTCCGCGAAGAGGGCCTCGGGTCGGGCGAGCAGCCACTCCCGGACGAGTTCCATCGAGCGGACCCGGTCGATCAGGCCGCGCGGGTCGGTCTTCTTCTGGGTGATGGAGAGGTTGCCGTCCTCGCGGACCCGCCAGTGGTAGATCGGCTCGGAGAGCACGTCGACCCGTTCGGCGAGGAAGTGGTGGGGGACGCTGACCGGGGCGTCCTCGTACAGGATGCCCTCGGGGTAGCGGATGCCCGCGGTGTCGAAGAAGCTGCGCCGGTAGACCTTGTTCCAGGCGGTGCGGTCGGTGACCAGGGCGGGCAGTTCGCTGACGTGGGTGCGCAGCCGGGTCTCGCGGAAGGGGCGGCGGTGGGCGTGCGAGGGGGTGAGGCCGGTGGTGCGCAGGCGCATCGCGTTGCCGGTGGCGAAGTCGGAGCCGGTCTGGTCGAGCGTGCTGATCATCAGCTGGTAGGCGTGCGGCGGCAGGGTGTCGTCACTGTCGACGAAGGTCAGGTACTGGGTGCCGGGGGCCAGGTGGCGCCAGCCGGTGTTGCGGGCGGCGCCGAGGCCCTTGTTCTCCTGCTGGACGAGTCGGAAGCGCCGGTCGCGGGCGACGTACTCCTTGGCGATCACCGGGCCGTCGTCGGTCGAGCCGTCGTCGACCAGCACGCACTCGAAGTCCGCGAAGGTCTGGGCCGCGATCGAGTCCAGGCACTCCGCGAGGTAGCGCTCGACGTTGTAGATCGGGACGACGACGGACAGACGAGGGGCCATCGGGCGGCCTTTCGCTCGGGAGCGGACGGGCCGGTCGGCCGGTCGGCCGCCGACCGCCGGTGACCGGCGGTAACCCGAGCGTAGCGACCGCGCGCCGTTCACGGGCGAACAACGGGTGGCGGCGAGTCTTCGGTTCGGTGTGGCTGACGTGACGGAGATCAACGGCCGTGGCGGGAAACCACGGTGGGGACGCAGGGGGAAGGCCCCGGACCGCCCGACCGGTCCGGGGCCCTCCTGCTCGCTCGGTGCTCAGGCGCCCTTGACGGCGGCGAAGCGGGAGGAGACGTCCTGCCAGTTGACGACGTCCCACAGACGGGTGACGTAGTCCGGGCGGACGTTGCGGTACTGCAGGTAGTAGGCGTGCTCCCAGGCGTCGAAGGCCAGCAGCGGCGTGGTGTTCTGCCCGACGTTGCCGTGGTGGTCGTAGACCTGCTCGACGATCAGGCGTTGCCCGAGCGGCTCCCAGGACAGGATGCCCCAACCGGAGCCCTGGACACCGGTGGTGGCGGTTGAGAGCTGCTTCTTGAAGGCCTCGAAGCTGCCGAAGTGCTCGGTGATGGCGTCGGCCAGCTCGCCCTCGGGGCGGTCGCCGCCCTCCGGGGACAGGTTCTGCCAGAACAGCGAGTGCAGCACGTGGCCGGAGAGGTGGAAGGCGAAGGTCTTCTGCAGGCCGACCAGGCCGCCGAACTGCTCCTTGTCGCGCGCCTCGGCGAGCTGCTCCAGGGTGTCGTTCGCCCCCTTCACGTAGGCGGCGTGGTGCTTGGAGTGGTGCAGCTCCAGGATCTCGGCGGACATGGCCCGCTCGAGCGCGGAGTAGTCGTACGGCAGGTCGGGAAGCGAGTAGGTGCCCATCAGGACACGGCCCCTTTCGGCGGGTTGAGCGATGACGATCGTGCCGGGACAACACTATTGCGTATGGGTTGCAGGAACGAAGCATGGGCTCCTGCTTATTCCAGCGTTCACATCGGGCACAATGGTCACCTGCACGTGTAATGAGTGAAGAGGGTGAGTGACTGTGACAGGGGCGCCGGTGGTCGTACTGGGCATCGAGTCCTCCTGCGACGAGACCGGTGCCGGTCTGGTCCGGGACGGCGTGCTGCTCGGGCAGGCGGTGGCCTCCTCGATGGACGAGCACGCCCGCTACGGCGGGGTGGTGCCGGAGATCGCCGCCCGGGCGCACGTCCACGCGATGGCCCCGGTGGTGCAGGAGGCCCTGGACCGGGCCGGACTGACGCTGCGGGACGTCGGGGCCGTCGCCGTCACCACCGGCCCCGGCCTGTCCGGCGCCCTCCAGGTCGGGGTAGCCGCCGCCAAGGGGTACGCCTTCTCGCTCGGCGTCCCGCTGTACGGGGTGCACCACCTCGCCGGGCACGTCGCCGCCGCGACCCTGGACGGCGGGCCGCTGCCCGACCCGTGCATCGTGCTGATCGTCTCCGGCGGGCACACCTCGCTGCTGCTGGTCCGCGACCTCGCCCGGGGCCGGATCGTCCACCTCGGCGACACCCTGGACGACGCGGCCGGCGAGTGCTTCGACAAGGTCGCCCGGATCCTGGGCCTGCCCTACCCCGGCGGACCGGCCGTCGACCGCGCCGCGCGCGACGGGGACCCGGCGGCGGTCCGGCTGCCGCGACCGCTGACCGGGCCGCGGGACGACCCGTACGCCTTCTCCTTCTCCGGCCTCAAGACCGCCGCCGCCCGCTGGGTCGAGGCGCGGCGCACGGCCGACGAGGAGCCGCACGTCCCGGACGCGGCGGCGGCCCTCCAGGAGGCGATCGCGGACGTGCTCACCCGCAAGGCGGTCCGGGCCTGCACCAACCACGGGATCGACACCCTGGTGGTGGTCGGCGGGGTCGCCGCCAACTCGCGGGTGCGGGCGCTCGCCGAACAGCGGTGCGCCGCGGCCGGGATCGCCCTGCGGGTGCCGCCGCTGCGGCTGTGCACGGACAACGGCGCGATGGTCGCGGCCGTCGGCGACCTCCTCGTCCGGGCCGGGGTCGAGCCGGCTCCGGCGGACGTGTCGGTGGACCCGTCGGCGCCGTTGGAGTTCGCGGCGCTCACGCCCCGGGCGCGGTCGACAGTCTGACGAACCGTCAGGCCGCACCGGGCGGCGCGTCCGGCGGCATGTCCGGCGGCGCGTCGGATGGCACGGGAGGGCACGGTTCGGTCTCGTCGACCGGAAGCCCGGCTCCCAGGTCTTCCCTTTACCTGAATGAGTGTGCCATTTTACATGTCACACATCAGGCTCCGTCCGTGCGCCCCCAACCGCACGGCCCCCTCACGGTCCCGGAGGCCCCCACCCCATGCGTCCCTTCCGGATATCGAAGGCGAACGCGCGCAGACTGCCCGCGCTCGGCGTCGCCTTCCTCCTCGCCGCCGGCCTGTTCGCCCCGCAGGCGCACGCGGCCGACCGCGCTTCGACGCCAACCGCACCGGCCGCCAAGCCGGTTGCCCCGCCGGTCGCCGCACCCGTCGCACCCGTCGCACCCGGCGCCCCGCGCGCGATCCCGGTGCCGAAGTCGCCCGACACGCCCCAGGACCCCCGTCCGCTCGCCGCCGAGAGCCAAGGCAGGCCCACCGCCCCGACCGCGGCCGGTGCCGTCGGCACCGCCCGGACGGCACGGCAACTGACCGCCTGCGACACCGCGGCGTTCACCGGCAAGTCCGGCGCCGCGCTGGTCCAGCAGGTCAAGGCGGCCGGCCTCGACTGCGTCAACACGCTGTTCACCCTCACCGGCAACGATGCCAAGGGCGCCTTCGCCGAGGCCCAGATGGTGACCGTCGCCGACGCCCTGCGCGACACCGCCGCCGCCGGCTACCCGGGCGACAACTCCACCTCCGCCGGGCAGTTGGTGCTGTTCCTTCGCGCCGGCTACTACGTGCAGTGGTACCACCCCGACGCCGTCGGCTCGTACGGCGACGGCCTGCGGAGCTCGATCCGCGGCGCGCTGGACGCCTTCTTCGCCGCCCCGCACAGCAAGGACGTCACCGAGGCCAACGGCGCCACCCTGGCCGAGGCCATCACGCTGATCGACAGCGCCCGGGAGAACGCCCGCTACACCGGCGTGGTCAAGCGCCTGCTCGACGGTTACACCGGCGGGTGGAGCGGCTCGATGGCCGCCGCCGTCGGCAACACGGAGACCGTCATCGAACGCGGCTTCGAGCTCCCGGAGTTCACCGCCGCCCTCCAGGCCGACCCGTCCTTCGCCACCACCATGGCCTCCTTCGTCACCCGCAACAGCGCCCAGCTCACCGGCGCCGACCCGGTCACCCGGATCGGCATCCAGCTCGGCCACCTGGTCGCCGTCGACGCCCTCCGGGCGCAGGGCCGACCGATCGTCAAGGACCTGGTCAACCGCTACCCGCTGGTCGGCGCCACCGGCCCGCTCACCATGAACCTGCTCTGGTTCGCGGAGCAGAAGGACGCGGGCAACTGCTCCTACTACGGCACCTGCGAGGTGCCCGCGAAGCTCGTCCCGCTGGTGCTCAAGAGCGACAACACCTGCAACCCGAACCTGCGGATCCGCTCGCAGAGCATGACCGCCCGGCAGAACGCCGACACCTGCACCAGCCTGCTCGACCAGGACGCGTTCTTCCACCGGGTGGCCAAGGACAACGGCCCGGTCGCCGACGACCACAACACCGGCCTGGAGGTCGTCGTCTTCGACGACTACTACAACTACAGCCTCTACGCCTGGGAGATGTACCACATCGCCGTCGACAACGGCGGCATGTACGAGGAGGGCAGCCCGGCCACCCCCGGCAACCAGGCCCGCTTCATCGCCCACCAGGCCGACTGGCTGCGCCCGAGCTTCCAGATCTGGAACCTCAACCACGAGTACACCCACTACCTCGACGGCCGCTACGACATGTACGGCGACTTCGAGGCGGGCATGACCACCCCGACCGTCTGGTGGGTCGAGGGGCTGGCCGAGTACGTCTCGTACAGCTACCGGGGCGTCCACTACGACGACGCCGTCACCCAGGCCGGCAAGGGCAGCTACCCGCTGAGCACGCTGTTCGACACCACCTACGACAACGCCGACTCCACCCGGATCTACAACTGGGGCTACCTGGCGGTGCGTTACATGCTCCAGTCGCACCCGCAGGACGTCGACGCACTGCTCGCCAAGTACCGCGCCGGGGACTGGAACGGCGCCCGCACCCTGCTCAAGACCACCATCGGCACCCGCTACGACGCCGACTTCGCGAGCTGGCTCAAGGCCTGCGCCGCCGACAACTGCGGCAGCCTGCCCACCGGCCAGGCCCCGCTGTGCGCGGCCGCCGACACCCGGCAGTACGACAAGAACTGCCGCCGCGACGGCGTCGCCGCCACCACCGGCAACTACGCCTACAGCTTCCTCTACCTGCCGGCCGGGGTGAAGCAGCTGACCATCACCACCGCCGGCGGCACCGGCAACGCCGACCTGTACTACAACGGCCCGTCCTGGGCGACCACTTCGTCGTACCGGGCGAAGTCCACCGCCGCCGGGAACGGCGAGACCCTGACCATCGCCGACCCGCCGTCCGGCTGGGTGTACTTCAGCCTGTACGCCCAGCAGGGCTTCGGCGGCGTGACCGTCACCACCACGTACAACTGACCGGCCCCGCACGCACCGGAGGGTCCCGCGTCCGCGCGGGGCCCTCCGGTGCGTTCCGGAGCGAATGCCCCCACCGGAAAAGGTTATAACGATTCGACATTCGAATTGGCTGTCAATGCCTCGTACAAATCGAACTCCGGTTGTCGAAGGGGTGTCATGATCGCCGTCGTTCGGTTAAGGTCCTGAGTCAGTTGAAGCAGTTCGGCCGTCCGGACCGGAAAGCCGGACTTTCACCACCGGTGCGACCACACCTATTCGTCGCGCCCGTATTCCCGGAAGGGGACAGCCATGAAGATGATCAAGGCGATCGTGAAGAAGTTCAAGCGTGACGAGGACCTCGCCAACCACGCGTGGGTTCTGCACGTCATCTGATGCACCACGGCCGGTGGGGGGGGGGGGGGGGGGCCGGCCCCCCCCCCCCCCCCCTCCCTCTCTCTCCCCCCCGAGAGGGAGCCCCCT
>NZ_JBVHYH010000111.1:0-3004 GCF_055569135.1 Kitasatospora sp. NPDC029367 | reverse complement strand
GGTGTCCCCACTCCACCGCTGACCGTAGGGGGGAGGAATGTGGTGGTCATCCCTGTGGCACCCCCCCCCCCCCCCCCCCCCGGGGGGGCCCCCCCCCCCCCCCCCCCCCCCCCCCCGGCGCCGCATTTCATCGCTATTCCCACGGAGGCGGGATCCTCGTGCAAGAAATGGCGCCGGAAACGGTCCGCGAACATTCCGTCGTCTACGCCCCGCGAATTCAGGACCTCCTGGCCCGGGACGCGAAGGTGTTCCGCGTCGACGCCACCACGGTCGGCGTCGCCGACGCCCGGCTGATGGCCGAAATCGTGGCCGCCCGGCCGGTGCTCCAGACCGAGCGCTCCGTCTACAAGCCCGCCGCGGGCGCCGACATCCCCCACGACAGCGCGACCCGGACGATCCGCGCCCTGGGGCAGGACGTCATGGCGGGCATCCGCAAGCCACCGCCCCCGGCCGACGGGCTGGCCGGCGCCTGGCCGTACGCGCCCACCTCGTACCTGCGCCGGTGGCTGTTCGGATCCGACCCGCTGCCGGTCTCCCTGCTGGCCAGGCGCGGCATCACCCGCTCCGACACCCTCTCCCGGCTCGTCGACCGGGCCGTCACCACCTGGCCGGGCGGCGCGGGCGGGAACCGGAGCAGGAACGGCAACGTCAACGGGAGCGGGGACGGCACCGGGGCCGACCACCCGCCCACCGCCATGGCCGGACTGATCCGCGGCGCGGACGACCCGTTGGAGCGCAGACAGGCCGTCGCCATGTACCGGCGGGCCTCCGCCACCCTCTGCGACGGCGTGGCCGCCCTGGCCGGCAACGCCCTGTGGCTGCTGCGCACGGCGCCCGAACCGCGCCAGGACCTCACCGCCGTCCTGTGGGAGACCCTGCGGCTGCTCCCGCCCGCGTGGATGCTCTACCGCAACGGCGGGGACTCCTACGCCGGGCTGCACCGGGAGATCCGCCCCGAGGACAACGTCGCCCTGCTCCCCCTGCTGATGCACCGCCACCCGGACTACTGGTCCGACCCGCTGGAGTTCCGGCCGCGGCGGTGGGACGGGGTCGCCGACCCGGAGAAGACCCCCGGGTTCATGCCGTTCGGCTTCGACGGCGCCCGCTGCTGGGCCAAGCACCTGGTCGTCCCGCTGGCCGAACGCCTGCTCACCGTCGCCCTCGACCACGGCCTCACCATCCGCAGCCCCCGGCAGGACGCGCCCGTACCGCTGCGCTCGCTGCTCTCCGTACGGTTCGAGGCCTCCGTCGGCCGCTGAACCGGCCGGCCCTCCCGACAGCTCTGGACACCCCATGGAATCGCCCACGCTCGCCGACTGGGTCGGCGACCTCGCAGGCTTCGCCGACCACCGGTGGCAGCGCGAACCCGCCGTCTTCACCCCCGCCCGGCCCGCCTCGCCGTTCGACCTCGACGCACTGGACGCCGCCTTCGACAGCGGGCTGCTGCGCACCCCGTACCTGGAGATGGTCCGCTCCGACAAGGTGGTCGTCCCGGCCGAGGCCTTCACCACCTCCCGCACCGTCAACGGCACCACCCACCACGGCTTCGCCGACCGCGCCAAGGTGCTCGCGCTGCTGCGCACCGGGGCGACGCTGCTGCTGCGCTGCGTCGACCAGTGGCACGGCCCGACCGGGGACCTGGTGGCCCGGCTCTCCGAGGAGCTGGACCGGCGGGTGGAGGCGTTCTTCTTCCTCACCCCGGTCGGCGGCCAGGGACTCGCGGTGCACCGCGACGACGCCGACGTGTTCGTCCTCCAGGTCTCCGGACGCAAGACCTGGTACGTCCACGACGCACCCGCCGCCGCCGAGTGGTCGCTGGGCGAACTCCCCGACGACGAACGCTCGGCGCAGCGCCTGCACACCGTCCTCGGGCCCGGCGACGTGCTCTACGTCCCGCGCGCCTTCGCCCATCGCGCGGTGGGCGCCGAGGGACTGTCCGGCCACCTGTCGCTGACGGTCCGCGACCTCTCCGTCCCGGACCTGCGGGCGGCCCTGGACCAGCTGCTCGCCGAAGGGCTGGCGCTGCCGACCCGCCCGCTGGGCGAGCCCGCGATCGCCGCCGCCGGGGCCGCCCTGCTCGACCACGCCCGGGCCCGGCTCGACGGCATCACCTCGGAGCAGCTGCTGCGCGCCGCCCGGACGGGCCGGGCACGGCCACCGGCCGCCACGGGCACGGACACGGGCACCGACACGGGCGCGGACACCTTCGCCGGGACGGCCCGGGACTGGGCGGACGACGCCCCGGCGGGCGGGCCCGCCGGGCGCACCTGGCGACGGCTGCGGGCCGTGGCCCGCAACGGGCGCTGAGCCGTCGGCCGACCCGTCGGGCCGCGGCGGCCCGGCAGGGTCAGTCGACGGGCGGGAACACCACGTGCTCCCCGCCCCGGACCACGAACCGCCAGCACTCCTCGACCTTCGAACTGGTCGGCAGGACGTCGATCCTGAGCTCGTGCTCCAGGGTGATCCGCAGGTCGCCCTCCGGCGCCCGCTCCACCGACAGCACCCGGGGCGAGCGCCGCGCCAGGAACTCCCGCAGGGCGTCCGCCCCGGTGTCGTAGGCGAGGCGGTCGCCGCCCCCGCCCGGCACCAGGTCGTCGGAGCCGAGGTACACCTCCCCGCACTGGACGATCCGGAACGGGCACTGGGCGTGCACGGCGTACCGGCTGCCCGTCGACACCTCCCCGCCGTCGCCCAGCGGCCAGGAGACCGTCCCGCCGAAGTCGACGACGCCCATGCCGCCGAACCGGTAGACGTTCACCCACACTTCGCCGACCAGGCGTTGCAGCAGCTCGTCCTCGTCCTCGTCCGTCGCGTCCGGTTCGGGTTCCCCGTTGTTCAGCATGCCGTCATCGTCGTGCATCGGGGCCCGTCCGTCGCCCGAATTCCGGCCCGTCGGGGGGGGGGGGGGGGGGGGGGCCCCCACAGGGGGGAAAGGGGTGGGACACACGTCGGCCCCTGTTCCGGGCCAGCCCCCGTACCCATCGGGCAGGGGCGGCGCTCCCTC
>NZ_JBVHYH010000110.1:0-20589 GCF_055569135.1 Kitasatospora sp. NPDC029367 | reverse complement strand
GTTAACGTCGCACGACGGGTTCGGGAGGAGGCCGCTGGGAAAAGGGCCAGCCCACGGGCTGGCACCTCGCCCGGCGGCCCACCTCACGCTGGACGCCGCCGCGTGAGCGCCCCGATCGAGCCGGCCGATCCGTGCATCCGTACCTACACCGAGCCCGACATCACCCGTCTGCTCGCCGAACTCGCCGAGAGCGGGCGGAAGTTCGGCCTCCTCTGGCCCTCCGCCACCACTGACAGCGTCGTGGACGGCCGAGTCCTCGTCCGCTTCGGCAACGCGCCGACCAGCACGGTGCTCAACCTCCTCGCCCTCCTCCGCTCCCACGACACCACCGAGGACGACACCCCGTGCGACTCCTGATCGGCCTCGCCCTCCTCACCCTCCTGATCCTCGCCATCGCCGTCGTCGGCCTCGGTGCGGTCGCTGTCCTGCGGATGCCCCACCGCCCGGACGAAGTCACTCCCGCCGCGCCTCCCGCCGCGCCTCCCACCCGCGACCGCCAACCGGTGGCCTGACTCGCTGAACCCCGCGCCGCCCGGTCGGACCCGCCGGGCGGCTACTGGTCGGACTCGTTGACATCCCTTACAGCGGTGGGCAGTTGGGATCCGCCGCGGCGGCGGAAGGACGCGGCGACGGTCTGAGCCACCTCGGCACGCTGGCGGGCGGTGCAGCCGGTCATCAGGCGTTCCAGGCGACGGAGCACGAGGACGTCACGCCACGCCCGGATCGCTCCGCTCACCACACCGCACAGCAGCGCGCCGGCCAGGGCAACGGTGGGGGTCATCGGACGGCCTCCGCCCAGTCCGAGGCGGGGGCGTCGGGAGGGCCCCCGTGATCGCAGAGGCCATGTCGCCTCAGGACGACCGTTCGACCGCCGATCATTGCGGTCGCCGAGGCGCTGTGGAGCTCGGCGGCGTCCACCGGATCGAGCCCGTCGGCCAGGCCGTGGGCCAGCATGGCGGCGAAGACCGCCTCCACGCTGTCGCCGCAGCACCATTCGATCACCAGGTCGGACCTGCCGTGGGTGTGACAGTTGGCCACTCCGTGAGCGGCGGCGGCCCGGTTCAGCAGGGCCGGACGCCGCAGGAGCCTGCTCCACAGCAGATCGCGGACGTCCGGGGCGTCGGCCTGGTCCCATTTGTCGGCGCGGGTGACTTCGGCCTGGTGGACCGGTATCACGAACTCGCCCGGGAGCTCGCGGGGCGCCCCGAGCGGCGCGCCGTCGGCTCGCAGCAGAGTGATGCGGGCAGGGAGGATCGCGCTCTCGATCACGAGCCGCCCGCTTCGGACGGACCATCGCACGCCGGCGACTCCCCCGACCATGCGGTGCGTTGCCATCGGGCCGACCAGCAGTTGGCCCACCGCCTCGTCGGCCATCGCCGGGTGGAGGTGCAGCGTGAGCCCGTCTCCGTCGTGCGTCGTGAAGAGGACCCCCAGCACGGCACCGTCGCGCTGACGATCGCGGAACACGTTGGCGAGAGCGCTCACCACCATGGCCTCGAAGCGCAGTTGGCCAGGATCGGTGGTGTCGGATACCGAGTGTTTGATGAAGACCCTGACCTGCCCAGCGAGTTCACGAGACCGCCAGAGTGGCAGACCGCTCAGCCGCTGGATGCGCCTGGCCAGACGGGTGACATTGTCCGACGCGGACATGCGACTCCAATCCCCCCACGGAGCCGTCCGGCGGCGGCTGGAGAGACAGGTGCGTCTGTCTGTGCGTACGGATGAAGAGGGGTGACGCCTGCGGGTGACTCTCCGGAGCCCTTCGCCCACCCCGGCCGCCGGTGACCGAGTGTGTGGACCTGTTGCCACATCAACGCAACCAGCTTACACACGCCAGGGGTTGGCCCGTCGTGAATCCTCAGTAACCGCAGTTCTCCTCGCCCCAGGTGTCGAACCAGCGCAGCCAGATGGGCGTGTCCTTGCCGTGGTGGTGGTGCCTCCTGTCGGCCTCTCGCTGTTCCGGGGTGATCAGGGGTTCCGAGCGGGCCAGCCAGTCGAGGTACCACTCGGCGAAGGTGGCCGGGCGGCCGTCGTCGGTCAGGAGCGGGTTGAGGCGGTCGCAGGTCGGGCGGCCGTCGAACCACATGGTGCCGCGGTGCGGGCCGGTGACGACGAGCAGGGCGGAGAAGCCGTGGCCGTGGCCCTTGAGGAACACGGCGCCGGTGACCCGGTCCGCCTCCGCCGCCTCGGCGGCCTCCTCCCAGGCGGTGCGGGCGGCGAGCCACTCCTCCGGGCGCCGGTGGTCCTCCTCGCGCGGGGGGTTGTCCCATACCGCGTCGGCCGTCGCCAGTGCGCGGTCGTGATCGGGGAACGGCGTGCCCAGCCGGGAGCGGTCGGTGTGCTCGTCACCCGCCCAGTGCCAGCCGTCCGGGCCGTGCCGCAGTTCCCTGGGGAAGCAGCCGCCCGCGCTGACCCGGAGCAGGAAGTCGCGGTAGTCGGTCGGGAAGGTGATGCCGAACTGGCGCTCCGCCCCGCCGACCTGGGCCTCGGTGAGCGGTGGCGCCGGAGCTTCACCAGCCGCCCCGCCGCGGTACCCGGCCCGCTTCTCGTACAGCGCGCGCAGCCGCTTTCCCACCTGGTCCCAGTCCGTGTTCAGCACGGTCGGTCACCCTAGCGACCGGCCTGCGCTCCTACACTGGCAGCCATGGCGGACCCGCAGCCCTTCTCGGCCTTCCACATCCCCAATGCCGACCCGGCGACCACCGACCGGCTGGTCACCGCGCTGGACGTCCAGGCCGCCAACCCCGGGGTGCGGCGGCTGCGCGAGTGGGCGCACGCGCGCCTGGCGGTGCGCCCCGGCGAGCGGGTGCTGGACATCGGCTCCGGCACCGGTTCGGAGACCCTCGTCCTCGCGGCGGCGGTCGGCCCGGACGGCACCGCGACCGGGCTCGAACCCAACCCGGGCCTGCGCGCCGTCGCCGAGCGCCGCGCCGCCGAGGCGGGCAGCTCCGCCCGTTTCCTCGACGGCGACGCGCTCGCCCTGCCGCTGCCCGACGGCGAGTTGGACGCGGTCCGGTGCGAGCGCGTCCTCCAGCACCTGGACGATCCGGCGCAGGCCGTGGCGGAGATGGCCAGAGTGCTGCGGCCGGGCGGACGGGTCGCCCTGCTGGACACCGACTGGGCCACGCTCCTCCTCCACCCGGCCGGCCCGGAGGCCCACCCCGGGCTGGCCGCCGTCGCCCGGGCCGCCGCCAGTACCCCGGACGCCGGACGCCACCTGACGGGCTGGCTGGCCGCGGCGGGCCTGACCGTCGACCACGTCGGCGCCGACGTCCTGCTGCACGACCCTGACACCGTTCCCTGGCCGCTGCTGCGCGGCCTCGCCACGGCGGCCGTCGCCCGGGGGCTGCTCACCGAGGCGCAGCGCGACGACCTGTACGCCGAACTCACGGCGGCGGCCGAGCGGGGCGCCTTCCACTTCTCCGTGACGATGTTCGCCGCGATCGCCCACCTGTCGGGCTGAGCCGATCGGAACGGTCAGGGGCGGAACGGGACGGTCCGGAAGGGCCTGTCCCGGTCTGTCCACCCGCCGAGTTCGCCTGCACAGGAAGTCGGCCCGGCCGACTTCCTGTGTATCCGCCCCGCTGTCCGAGCCTGCCGCCATACTGGCCGCGCACGCAGCTCGTGCACGTACTCGTGCACGTGGCGGCCGGGGCCGCCGAGGCGGCGCCCCGTCACCCCGGTCCACTCCAGGAGTCGTTCACCCATGTCCTCGCCCGCCGCGTACCGGTCGCCGAGATCGCTCGCCACCGCCGCCATCGTCCTGCTCGTCGTCTGCGGTGCGGTCACGCTGCTCCAACTCGTCGTCGACGTCCTCCGGTACCGGGCGGCGGGTGACCTGCCGGGCGCCGTCGAGTTCGGCGACGACAGCGCGTTCGGCCTCTCGCACTGGCTCGACCTGATCGCGTACCTGCTGTACAGCCTGACCCTGGTGGGTGCGATGGTCACCTTCCTCAGCTGGTTCCACCGGGTGCGGGTGAACGCCGAGTGGCTGAGCCCGCGCGGGCACCGGCACAGCCGGGGCTGGGCGATCGGTGGCTGGTTCACGCCCGTGATCTTCCTCTGGTTCCCCTGGCGGATCGCCTGCGACATCTGGCAGGCCGGCGTCCGGCCGGATGCCTCCGGGGTGCGGACGCCGCTCCCGACGACGCTGATCAACCTCTGGTGGGTCAGTTTCTGCCTGGCCAACATGGTGGACGCGCTGGGCAACCAGGACATCGACGCGGCGCGCTACCCGGACGCCTACCAGCAGGGCGCGGCCTGGCTGATCGCCTCCGACGCACTTGAACTGGTCGCCGCCGTCCTCGCCGTCCTGGTGGTGAGCACGGTGACGACCATGCAGGAGGAACGTTTCGCCGAGCACACCGCCGCCACCTCGTACGGGGTGCACGTGTCGGCCGTCGAGAGCTGAGCCGCCGCCCTCAGCGCTGCCCGGCCAACTCGCCCGCCCAGGCCGCCAGTCGGCGGAAGTCGTCCGCCGTCAGGCCGACCTTCGGGTCGACGCGGTGGAGCAGCGCCGGGCCGGGGTGGTGGGCCGCGACCCAGGCGCGGTCCGCGTCCGTGATGTTGTCGTCGACCCAGGCGAAGGGGCGGCCCTGCGCCCAGGCGACGATCTCCGGGGTCTTCCAGAACACCCCGCCGACCGGCTCCGGCCGGGGCTCGGACCAGGCGATGTACGGCAGTTCGGGCAGCCCCAGCAGGGGGCCGATGAAGGAGTTGGCCTCCTCCTCCCAGGTCGTCGCCCACACCAGGTCGAAGGGCAGCGCCGCCAGCGCCGGCCCGTGCTCCGGGTTGAGCCACACCCGCAGCGGCTTCGGCGCCTTGTGGGGCGTGCCCCACCGCGCGAGCCGCCGCCGCTCGGCAGCCTCCCAGCGCGGGGTCATCAGCCGGTGGGTCCGGTAACCCTCCGGCCGCCGGCACGGCTTCGCCGCATCGGGGTTCAACGGCCCGTCCACGTCCACCAGCAGCGCTGGCCGCACCAATCCCGCACCTCCTCGATCGTCGTCGAACGTACCGGGCGGGCCAGCAGCGGCCCAACGCGTTTTCCTTCGGAAGCGGCGGGCGTGGTCGCAACGGCCCATGGTGCTGGAGTGGTTGGGGGTCTACGTTGGTGCGGTGAGTACTTCGACCGGTGCCGTCCGAAGACGGCGCGCGTTCTTCGCCGTCGGCTGGGCCGTGCTCCTGCTGGCGATCGTCGTGCCGCCGCTCGTGGTCGGACCGGCCTTCGCCCGCCCGGGGGTGCTGGTCGTACCCGGACTGGTCGCCACGATCGGCCCCGCGATCCTGATGGACGCGGGCACCGCACGGCGGACGGGCTGGCGGGTCGCCGGCGGGGTGGCCCGGGCCCGCACCTGGTCGGGTGCGCGGGAGGTCGACCTGACGGAACTCAGGACGGTGCGCGCCTGGGAGGTGATGACGAGGACGGGCTCGGCGACACTGGTCTCCGTCTCCGACCGCTCCGGCGGGTGGGTGATCCTGACCGTCGCCGACGAGGACACCCACCTCGTCACCGACGCGGTGCGCCGCCACGGCGCGGGCTACATATCACCGTGGGCCAAGGCCCTCCTGGGCCTCGAACCGACCAGGGCGTACGCCTCCGGAGCCCGGCTGCTCGGCCTCCTCCTCATCACGATCGCACCCCTCCCCGCCGCGATGCTGCTGGCCGCAGCGATCGCCCATCGCTGACCGGTCTCGGTCCTCAGCAGTACCCGTCCACCACGGCAGGGGACTTGGGCGCGAGGGCTCAGGGCTTCTGCCAGGTCAGCGAGTAGCGCCGCAGGATGTGCCACCGGTAGCGCACCCCCGGCAGCACCTGCCCGGCTGCCTCCCGCACCTCCCGGTAGCTCATCACGGGCGCGGCCGTCGGCATGCCCTCCGGGCCGGACGCCCGGCGCAGCGCCTTCGCGGCGCGCACCAGCGGCGCGGCTGAGACCCAGCGGGCCCAGTCCGCCGCCGTCTCCTCGCGGGCCAGGCCGACCACCACCAACACGCCGCCGGGGCGCAGCAGTTCACGCATCCGGGCGAGGGCGGTGGTGAAGTCCATGTGGTGTACGGCCGTCACCGAGCAGACGAAGTCGAAGCCGCCGTCCGGTAGATCGAGGGTGAGGAAGTCCCCTTCCAGAAAAGTGACTTCACGGTAGGCCGCGCGCGCCTGCGCGACCATCCCCGGATCGCTGTCCACCCCGACCACCCGCCCGCACCGCAGCGCGAGCTTCGCCGCCAACAATCCGTCCCCGCACCCGACATCCAGCGCGGCCCCGCACCCGGGCGGCACCGCCCGCAGGATCCCGGGGTGCCGCGCCACGTTGGTGTTCCAGTACGGACGTTCCTCGCGCATCAACACCAGCTTGCCATGTGCTGCACCGCATGAGTGTGGGGTTTCCGGTGGCGGCTCGAAAGGCCTCCGGAGCAGTCGCGAACTGCAGGGCGGCTTGCGCACTTCTGCGCAGGCGGCCGGCATCGCGAGTTCAAGCTGAGTAGCGGGGACAGGATTTGAACCTGCGACCTCTGGGTTATGAGCCCAGCGAGCTACCGAGCTGCTCCACCCCGCGTCGGTAGTCCCGACTCTACGGCACAAACGGGTGATCACAAACCGGATTCCTGCTCGGGTGGGTCAGTCGTCGGCCAGGGCGGCGGTGACGGCGGCCTCCGCATGCAGGCGGGCGGTGGGGAAGAGGGGGACGGGGCTGTCCTCGGGGTGGACGAGGAGTTCGATCTCGGTGCAGCCGAGGATGATGCCTTCGGCGCCGGCGGCGACCAGGTCGGCGATGATCCGGCGGTAGGCGGCGCGGGATTCCTCGCGGACGAGGCCGAGGCACAGCTCCTGGTAGATCACCTGGTGGACCAGGGCGCGGGAGTCGGGCCCCGGGACGAGGACGTCCAGGCCGCCGGCGGTGAGGCGGCCGCGGTAGAAGTCCTGCTCCATGGTGAAGGCCGTGCCCAGCAGGCCGACCCGGCGCAGGCCGGCCGCGCGGACGGCGTCGGCGGTGGCGTCGGCGAGGTGCAGCAGGGGGACGGAGACGGCCGCCGCGACCTGGTCGGCGACCTTGTGCATGGTGTTGGTGCAGATCAGCAGCAGGTCGGCGCCGGCGGCTTCCAGGCCGCGGGCGGCGTCGGCGAGGACCGCCCCGGCCTCCTCCCAGCGCCCGGCGGCCTGGAGCCCTTCGATGTCGGCGAAGTCGACGGAATGGAGCACCAGCCGGGCGGAGTGGAGGCCGCCGAGGCGGTCGCGGGTGAGTTCGTTGAGGGTGCGGTAGTACTCGGCGGTGGATTCCCAGCTCATGCCGCCGATAAGGCCGAGGGTTTTCATGGGGCCAGTTATAAGCCAGAAGGGAGAAGGAAATCAATTGCATAAGGATTACTTTGAGGTGCCCTCCCGTGCCACCCGGTGCTGCCATTCCCGGGCGAACACCACCGACCCCGCCTCCAGCGCCCGCACCTGCACCACGCTGATGAAGTGCCCGGCGTCGCAGCGCAGTTGGGCGCGGGTCTGGACGGTCACGTCCCAGCCGATGTCCGGCCGCTCCAGCCGTACGGTGCGGTCGGTGCGGGCCTGGGCGCTGAGCGGGGCGCCGGTGAGGACGCGGTAGGCGGTGACGGTGTGCTCGTCGCGGACCAGGCCGTCGGGGTAGGTGCGGGTGCCGTCGGTGGCGGGGGAGAGTTCGCTGCGCCACTCGTGGCGGCCGATGTCGTGCACGGTGACGTGTTCGGGCCGGGCGGTGAGCGGCTCGGTGAGGTGGACGTCCAGCGGGTCGGGCAGGGTGGGGGCCGCGAGGGTGACGGGTGCGGCGCCGGCGTCCGCGGCGAGGTGGCGGACCGGCAGGACGAGGGTGGAGTGGGACGGGTCGACGGCGTACCCGGTGTCGTCCGCGCTCGGCCACACCCAGGGCCAGTAGACGGAGGAGAGCGCGAGCCGCAGCCGGTGCCCGGCCGGGACGGTGGCCGCGAAGGCGGCGAGTTCGACCTCGACGTCCGGGCCGGCGGCGGCCCGCACACCGCGGGTGAGCAGGGTGGAGGTGCCGTCGGGGCCCACCGCGCACAGCCGGGCGACCACCTGGGCGGGCCCGCCGCCGGGGCGCAGCCGCAGCCGGGCGGTGGGTGCGCCGAGCAGTTCGACGGGTTCGGGCAGCGGCTGGGAGTCGAAGCAGACCGAGCGGCCGTCCTCCTCGCGCTGGTCCGGCGGTAGGTCGGCGGGGCGGCCGTACGGGACGTAGGCGCCGGCGTTGAGGCCGGTGTGCTGCGGGGAGCGGACGGGGACGTACCGGTCCTGGGAGGCGGTGCCGGCGGTGCGCAGCTGGCCGTCGAGGTCGTAGTGGATCTCCCGGACGTCGGGGGAGGGCCAGACGTCCTCGCCGGTCCAGCGGGTGCTGATCCAGCTGCGCAGGGCGGGTTCCTTGACGGCGCCGGTGTCGATGCCGCGCAGCCAGTGGTCCCACCAGCGCAGGGTCTCGGGCAGCGCGGCCTCGGGCAGGCCGTGCGGCCAGGGGCCGAGCAGGGCGTGCGCGGTGGGGGACTCGGCGAGCAGGCGCAGTACGAAGGAGCAGGACGGGTCGCCCCAGCCGGCCACGGCGAGGACCGGGACGGAGACCGGCACGGTGGTGTCCCCGGCGGCGAGCCAGGTGTCGACGGGGGGTTCCAGGGATTCGAGCCGGGCCAGCCAGCCGGGCCGCCAGGCGTCGCCGAGCCGGCTCGGGTCCGGGGGGAGCGCGGCGTCGGAGATCAGGGTGGTGAGCCGGGTGTGCAGGTCGGCGGCGAGGACGGCGCCGCCGAGCCGGTGGCCGCCCTCGGGGCAGGCGGTGACGGCCGCGCCGACGGTCTCGGGCACCCGGGCGGCCAGCCGCAGCGCGGTGGTGCCGGCCGCGCCGACGCCGAGCAGGCCGACCCGGCCGTTGGCCCAGGGGCGGCGGGCGAGCCAGTCGACGGCGGCGGCGCCGTCGGTGAGTTCCTGCTCGCCGCCGGGTTCGCCGGGCAGGCCGCCGGAGTTGCCGTGGCCGCGGGTGTCGACCCGGACGGCGGCGTAGCCGTGGCCCGCGTACCAGGGGTGGCGGCGGGCGTCCTCGGCGGCGGTGCGGTCGCCGAGGCGGTCGGCCGAGTACTCCAGCAGGACGGGGACGGGCTCGTCGCTGACCGGGCGCCAGAGTCGGGCGGCGAGTTCCGTGCCGTCGGGCAGCGGGATGCGCAGGTCCTCGCGGGTGGTGTGGAAGGGGTACGACGGCATGGCCGCTCCCATCGGGGTCCCGGGCCGGTGAGCGCCGAGCGGCCCGCGGCGCGTTCGGGGGCCGCGCCGCGGGCTCGGCCCCTCCGACCCTAGGGGAGGAATCGGGCGATTTCCTGATGAGCGCCCCGCAGTGGTGACGTCGCACAGGCGTGCGGCCGTGTGCCGCGCGCCCCCGGCCTGCGCCGTCGTGGATCGGTTCGCTGCCGTCCGGCATTTGCACATGACTTGCAACTGCTCGCCCGAGGGGGGAAAGATGGCCCAGCTTCGCCCAGCTCAGCCCGGGCCCGGACGGTCCCAGTCCGTGCCCGGACCGTCCTGGACCGGGCCGTCCCAGTCCCGACCGGCCCGGACGCGCCCGAGCCCGCCCGCCCCCGAAAGGACCCCACGATGCCCAGCGCCGCCACAGCCGCCCCGGCAGGTGCCCCAGCCGTCAGATGGCGCGACCGGCTCACCCGCGAGGAGTGGATCCGGCTGGCCGGGATGGGCGGCTTCATCCTCGCGCTGCACGTCATCGGCTGGTTCACGCTGCTCGCGCTGGTGGCGCCCGAGCACTACGACGTTGGCGGCCAGGTCTTCGGCGCGGGCATGGGCCTGACCGCCTACACCCTCGGCATGCGGCACGCCTTCGACGCGGACCACATCGCGGCGATCGACAACACCACCCGCAAGCTGATGGGCCAGGGCAAGCGGCCGCTGTCGGTCGGCTTCTGGTTCTCGCTCGGGCACTCCTCGATCGTCTTCGGCCTCTGCGCGCTGCTGGCCTTCGGCATCCGCACGCTCGCGGACCAGGTCGAGGCGGACGACTCGACCCTGCACCGGATGACCGGCCTGATCGGCACCACGGTCTCCGGCACCTTCCTGCTGCTGCTCGGCCTGATCAACCTGGGCGCCTTCAACGGCATCCTCAAGGTGTTCCGCCGGATGCGCGTCGGCGAGTACGACGAGGCGGAGCTGGAGCGCCAGTTGGAGCGGCGCGGGCTGATGAACCGGATCCTCGGCAAGGTCACCCGGGCGGTCACCAAGCCCTGGCACATGTACCCGGTGGGCCTGCTGTTCGGGCTGGGCTTCGACACCGCGACCGAGGTGTCCCTGCTGGTGCTGGCCGGCGGCGCGGCGGCGTTCTCGCTGCCCTGGTACGCGCTGCTGACGCTGCCGATCCTGTTCGCGGCCGGGATGAGCCTGCTGGACACCATCGACGGCTCGTTCATGAACTTCGCCTACGAGTGGGCGTTCTCCAAGCCGGTCCGCAAGATCTACTACAACCTGACGGTCACCGGCCTGTCGGTGCTGGTCGCGCTGGTCATCGGCCTGGTCGAGCTGATCGGCCTGATCGGCGAGAAGCTGGACATCACCAGCGGGCCGATCGCCTGGATCGGCGGGCTGGACCTCAACTTCGTCGGCTACGCGATCGTCGGCCTGTTCGTGCTGACCTGGGCCGGGGCGATCGCGTTCTGGAAGTTCGGCCGGGTCGAGGAGAAGTGGTCGGCGGGCCTGGCGGCGGGCTCCGCGGCCGACGCGGAGTAGCGCGCCGCCCGCAGGCGGGCCGACGGCGGGCCGAGCACGGGCCGAGGGGCCGGTGACCAGTCCGTGGTCACCGGCCCCTCGTGCCTTCCATGGCAAGCGGGTGGGCGCGGGAGGCGGTCAGACCGCCGCACGGGCGGCTACCTGAGCGCGGCGAGCACCGCGTCCGCCATCACCTTCTCGCCGGTCGCGTTCGGGTGGAACGGTACGGCGGGCGAGCCGGGCAGGGCGCCCTCGATCCAGCGGTCGTCCGAGCAGACGTCGTGCCCGCGGGTCGGTGTCGCGGTGTCCACGTAGGTCGCGCCGTTGGCGGCCGCGGTGGATTTCAGGGCGGCGTTGAGCTTGTCGAGCACGCCGTGCATGTACTCCACGTCGCCCGGGGTCACCGGCTGGCGCAGGACGCAGGTCGAGCCGTCGGCGGGCAGCACGGACGGGTAACCGACCAGCAGCACCCGGGCCTTGGGGGCCTTGGCGTGGATCTGCTGGAGCGTGCCGGCGATCTGCGGGGCGATGGTGGTGGTGATCCGCTCGGCCAGGTCGTCGTTGCCGTACTGCCAGGACCACGTCTGCCAGTCGAAGTAGCCGTGGTGGTAGACGTCCTTGCAGGGCGTGCCGAGCGGGTTGACGACCGCGCCGGCGATGCAGGTGGCGACGAGTTCGCCGAGGCCGAGGTCGCTGCTGGCGAGGTCGTTGCCGCCGATCCCGAGGGTGACCAGGTCGGTGTCGGCGCTCACCGAGTCCAGCTGCGGGTCGTTGACCCGGATGAAGGCGTCGTACTGGGGCTGCGTCATGGCCTTGACCTTGGCGGCCGCGCAGGTGACATCGGTGTACGCGCCGGCCTTGAGCGAGGCGGCGACCAGGTGGCCGTAGTTGTGGTCGGAGCGCAGGCACAGGCCGGCCGACTGGCCGGGGACGCCGGCGCCGGCGGCGTAGGAGTCGCCGAGGGCCACGTAGTGCTTGGGCGCGGGGGTGGCCGCCTGGGCGGTGGTGGAGGTGAGCGCGAGGGCGGCGCCGACGGCGACGGCCGCGAGGGCGCTGGAATTGCGGAGTCGCCGGGAATTCCGGGCAGGGCGGAGCACGGTTCCTCCTGGGGGAGAGAAACGACGGGTGGGGGGTCGTGCCGAGCCGGGCCACAGCTGCTACTCGTACTACTCGCAGGTAAGTTACTTCCAGGTTTCGCGGCCGTCCATAGGTTACGGCGGAATTTCCGGAAATCCCGTCAGATGACACCGGGTGCCATTTCGAATTCCGCTCCACCGCGTTTCGGAATTGCCGCCGATACGTGCGGGAGGGGAATTCGGTTCACTCGGCGGGGCCGGCCGGGGTGCGCCGCCGGGCAGCGGCGAAGGAGGCGATGACGACCGCCGCGAGCACCCCGAACACGGTGACCAGGGCCCCGAGCACCATCAGCGCCGCGGCGCCGATCAGCTTGCCGGGCAGGACGGGGGAGTCGCCGCCGGAGTGCCAGACCACCCGGTGGCCGGTCAGCCGGGCCAGGTCGACCGTCCCCTGCCGGTCGTCCTCGACGTGCTGCCGGGAGTCGACCGCGGTGTCGCGCCGATCGCCCATCAGGAAGGCCCGGCCGGGGGAGACGGTGACGTCGAAGTCGTGGGCGCAGGTGCCGTCCTGTCGGTCGGCCGGCTCGTCCAGCGGCCTGCCGTCGAGGCTGAGCCGCCCGCCGGTGCAGCTGATGCGCTGGCCGCCGAGCGCCATCACCCGGAACACGGGGGAGCGGTCGGGGCCCCAGGGCGCGTCGGCGATGTAGAGCTCGCCGCGCCGCACGTCCGCGGCCGCGACCCGGTCGGTCAGCATCCGGTCGCCCGGCCGGAGTCCCGGCTCCATCGCGGTGCCGTCCATGCGGTGCAGGGAGTAGCCGCCGGTCAGGACCACCGAGAGCCCGAGCGCCCCGCACAGCAGGCCGAGCACCGCCACGGCCACCGCGAACCACAGGCCGCGGGCCCTCCGCTTCGGCATCCGCCCGTCCCCTTTCCCCGCCCGCTCCGCGGCTCGGACCGTCGGCCGGATCCTAGTTCAGGCCGGCCGGGGCCTCGGCGCCCCCGGCCGCCCTCGATGCCCGGTGGGCTGACAGGTACAGTTCCGGTGCAGAGCGTGCCGTCGAACCGGGCCGCCGACCAGGAGGGGGACCAGCGCGGATGAGCCGCCGAGAGCGTGACCGCGACCGCGACGGCAAGCGGGGTGCCGGCTCCCCGGTGACCGTGACCGTCTGTCGGGGCTGCTGCTGCGGCGCCGAGACGAAGCACCCCGGGGTGGACCACGCGGGGCAGTACGAGCGGCTGCGGACGGCGGTCGGTCCGGCGGGCCGGGTCCGGGCGGTCAAGTGCCTGGACGTCTGCTCCCAGTCCAACGTGGTGGTGGTCGGGCCGTCCTCTGAGGGGCGGGCGGCGGGCGGTCGCCCGGTCTGGCTCGGCTTCGTGCTGATGGACGAGATGATCGACGACATAGCCGCCTGGGTGCGGGCGGGCGGGCCGGGTCTCGCCGATCCGCCGGGGCTGCTCGACCTCCAGCTGATCTCGGTCTCCCGCCGGGTCCGCGAGGGCCTGCCGGAGTGACGGCGGGGACCGCTGGGGCCGCCGGGACCGCTGGGACGACGGGGCGCGCGAAGTGCTGACGATGCGTCAGCTCTGCGGCCCGGCGCGGTCCCCGGGTCGGCCCACTACCATGACCGGTGGCGTCGAGCGGTTCCGTGCAACGGGAGGAAGACGATGACGACGGTCTGCCGCATCTGCGCGGGCACCGGCCGGACCGCCGGCCTCAACTGCCGCACCTGCCAGGGCACCGGCACCACCGAGGTGGGCGGCGGGGGCGGCAACTGCTTCCTCTGCGACGGCACCGGGGTGTACGTGCGCTACCGGGTGGACGCGACCGGCGCCAAGCAGGCGTACCGGGACGAGATCTGCCGCACCTGCGACGGCACCGGCAACCGGTCCGCGAACCTCTGGGACGAACCGTCCTCCTGAACCGCCCCCCTTAACCACCCTCCTGAGTCGTCCTCCTGAACCACCCGCGCCTGAACCACCCGCGCCTGAACCACCCGCCCGACCGGGGCCGATGATCCGACATCACTTCGATGTGGACATGCTCTTTGCCCAACCATGGGCGAACGTTGGTGTTCGAGTGGCCGATGCGCTGACCCCCGTTCACCGGGAGGCCGCGCGCGGTCAACGCGCCGCTGACAGAGTCCCGCGCATGGATATCCCCAAGATGGGCGTGCCGGCCAAGCTTGCCGACCGCATGAGCACGGCCGAGCAGCACGAGTACCTGCGGGCCCGCTTCTCCCGCCGCCGGATGCTGCGCGCCGGTGCCGTCACCGTGGGCGCCGTCGCCGTCGGCGGTGCACTGGGCAGCGCGCCGGCCTTCGCCGCCCCGGCGAGCCCCCAGCTCCTGACGGGTGCCACGACGGCCGGCATCGACGGCGCGCTGGTCGCGCCGGTCGGGCGTCACCTCCAGTTCGGCGCCGAGCCGGACACCCAGTTCCGCATCTCCTGGCAGGTCCCGGCGCCGGTCAAGAAGCCGTTCCTGCGCTTCGGCAGGCACCCGTGGGAGCTGAGCCACAAGATCCAGGCCGAGGTCCGCGCGCTGCACACCCCGGCGCTGACCCCGACCGGCAAGCCGGTGGACCAGTACTACCTGCACGTGGCGCTGGAGGACCTCCAGCCCGACACCACCTACTACTACGGTGTCGGCCACGAGGGCTTCGACCCGGCTTCGCAGCAGCAGATCTCCACCCTGCACACCTTCCGTACCGCGCCCTCCCGCGACCACCGCTGGGGCAAGGTGTACGAGCCGTTCACCTTCACCGCCTTCGGCGACCAGGGCGTCAGCGCCCACGCGGCCGGCAACGACAACATCATCAAGGCCCAGAAGCCGGCGTTCCACCTGCACGCCGGGGACATCTGCTACGCCGACCCGGCCGGTTCCGGCACCGACCCGGACAAGTCCGTCTTCAACGCCAAGACCTGGGACGACTTCCTGGTCCAGACCGAGACGGTCGCCGCCGACATCCCGTGGATGGTCGCGTACGGCAACCACGACGTCGAGGCCTGGTACTCGCCGAACGGATACGGCGGCGAGAACGCCCGCTTCTTCCTGCCGGACAACGGCCCGGACCCGCGTCAGGTCCCCGGCGTCTACACCTTCCGGTACAAGAACGTCGGCGTCATCTCGCTGGACGCCAACGACGTCTCCTACGAGATCCCGGCCAACCTGGGCATCTCGGCGAACAAGCAGACCAAGTGGCTGGAGCGCACCCTCAAGGACCTGCGGGGCGACGAGACCGTCGACTTCGTCGTGGTCTTCTTCCACCACTGCGCCTTCTCCACCACCGTCGCCCACGCCTCCGAGGGCGGCGTCCGCGAGGCCTGGGTGCCGCTGTTCGAGAAGTACCGGGTGGACCTGGTCATCAACGGCCACAACCACATCTACGAGCGCACCGACGCCATCCTCGGCAACAAGGTCTCGAAGCAGGTGCCGAGCGGTGCCACCATCGAGCCGGCCAAGGACGGCGTGGTCTACGTGACCGCGGGCGCGGCCGGCCGCAGCCTGTACAAGTTCGACGTGCCGGACACCTACGAGGGGCACGAGAACCACCAGGACGAGGTACAGAGCTACTACTGGAGCAAGGGCCGGGTGAAGACCCCCGAGACCATCCAGTGGTCGCGGGTCCGCTACACCGGCTACTCCTTCATCAAGGTCGACGTCACCCCGGCCCACCTGGGCCAGAAGTCGTCCATGAAGGTCACCGCGCTGGCCGAGAACGGCACCCAGATCGACCACTACACGATCCTGCGCAAGGTCGGCGAGGGCTGGGATTCCAACAGCGACGACGACGGCCAGGGCGGCGGCTGGGGCTGGTAGTCGCCGAACCCCCGTACCGGGCCCCGGTGTTGAGGAGCGAAGAGCTCAACGCCGGGGCCCGTACATGATCACGCCGACCCCGGCCAGGCAGATCAGCGCGCCCAGCACGTCGTAGCGGGTCGGCCGGAAGCCGTCCACGGCCATGCCCCACAGCAGCGAGCCGGCCACGAACACCCCGCCGTAGGCGGCCAGCACCCGGCCGAACTCGGCGTCCGGCTGCAGCGCCGCCACGAAGCCGTACACGCCCAGCGCCACCACGCCCAACCCGGCCAGCCACCACGGCCGTTGCTCCCGCACGCTCTGCCAGACCAGCCAGCAGCCGCCGATCTCGGCGACGGCCGCGAGGGCGAACAGGACGACGGAGCGCAGAACGGTCATGGTCCGTGAGCGTACGGGGTCAGACCTGCCGGTACGTGGCCAGGAAGCGCCCGATCCGGTTGATCGCCGTCTCCAGGTCGTCGGCGCGCGGCAGGGTGACGAAGCGGAAGTGGTCCGGGCGGGGCCAGTTGAAGCCGGTGCCCTGGACGACGTGGATCTTCTCGCGCAGCAGCAGGTCCAGCACGAAGCGCTCGTCGTCGACGATCCGGTGCACCGCCGGGTCGAGCTTGGCGAAGGCGTAGAGCGCGCCCTTGGGCTTGACGCAGCTGACCCCGGGGATCTCGTTGAGCGCCTTGACCGCGATGTCGCGCTGCTCGGTGAGCCGGCCGTTCGGCAGGACCAGGTCGTTGATGGACTGGTGGCCGCCGAGCGCGGCCTGGACGGCGTACTGCGCGGGCACGTTGGGGCACAGCCGCATGCCGGAGAGCATGGTCAGGCCCTCCAGGTAGTCGGTGGCGTGCTGCTTGGGGCCGGAGACGACCAGCCAGCCGCTGCGGAAGCCGGCCACCCGGTAGGCCTTGGAGAGGCCGTTGAAGGTGAGGGTGAGCACGTCGTCGGCGAGCGCGGCCAGGCAGTGGTGCTCGGTGCCGTCGTAGAGGATCTTGTCGTAGATCTCGTCGGCCAGCACCATCAGCTGGTGGCGGCGGGCCAGGTCGAGGATCCCCTCCAGCAGTTCCTTCGGGTAGACCGCGCCGGTCGGGTTGTTGGGGTTGATGACGACGATCGCCTTGGTGCGGGCGGTGATCTTGGCGGCGATGTCGTCGAGGTCCGGGTACCACTCGGCCGCCTCGTCGCACAGGTAGTGCACGGCCTTGCCGCCGGCCAGCCGGACGGAGGCCGTCCACAGCGGGTAGTCCGGCATCGGGACGAGCACCTCGTCGCCGTCGTCCACCAGGGCGGTGATCGCCATCTGGATCAGCTCGGAGACGCCGTTGCCGAGGTAGACGTCGTTGACGCCGACGCCCTGGACCCCGCGCTGCTGGTAGTACTGCACCACGGCGCGGCGGGCCGGCAGGATGCCGCGCGAGTCGCTGTAGCCGTGAGCAGAGGGCAGGTTGCGGATGATGTCCTGGATGATCTCCTCGGGCGCCTCGAAACCGAACGGCGCCGGGTTGCCGGTGTTCAACCGCAGCACGCTGTGCCCGGCCTCCTCCAGGGCGTTGGCCTGGTCGACCACCGGGCCCCGGATCTCGTAGCACACGTCGTTCAGCTTGCTGGACTGCCGAAACTCCATCTGCGGCCTCCCGACCGTCACCACCGCGCCGTTGCTTCCGCTTTGTTCTACCAAGTAGGCACTTGGAAAGTCCAACCTTTTGGCTATGCTGATCCACATGTCACGCCGAAGCTACGACCAGTACTGCGCCGTCGCCCGCGCCCTGGACGCGGTGGGGGAGCGCTGGAGCCTCCTGATCGTCCGTGAACTCCTGCGCGGCCCGCGCCGCTACACCGACCTCCATGCCGACCTGCCCGGCGTCTCCACCGACATCCTGGCCGCCCGGCTCAAGCAGTTGGAGGGCGAGGGGCTCGCGGAACGGCGGCGACTGGAACGGCCCGCCAACGCCACGGTGTACGAGCTGACCGACCGCGGGCGCGAACTGCGACCGGTGATCGAGGCCCTGGGGGAGTGGGGGCTCGGCGCCCTCGGCGACCAGCGGCCCACGGACGCGGTGCGCGAGCACTGGTTCACGGCTCCGGGCGCGGGCGTCGAGGCGGGCGTCGGGGGCGTCGGGCAGGAAGCGGCCGTCGCGGGCTGAGCGCCTCGCGGGACGGGGTGGAGCGGGGGCGGCGGCAAGGCCCCCGTCGCCGGCCGCCGCCCCGTGGACCCAGGATGGCGCAGGGCGATAAACGAACAGTGGACGCCGAATGAGCGGCCGGGCCCCCGTGACACTGGTTGGCAAGTGCACACGTACGATCGTCGGATCGCGGAGCCATCTCAGGAGAGCGGAGGCAGCCCGTGCCCACCACCAGCCGCAGTTACACCAGCTACGTCGCCATCGGGGACTCCTTCACCGAGGGCATGTGCGACGACCTCCAGCCGGACGGCCACTACCGCGGCTGGGCCGACCGGGTCGCCTCCGCACTCGCCGCCGAGGGCGGGGCCGACGGCTTCCGGTACGCCAACCTCGCCGTCCGCGGCAAGCTCATCGGCCAGATCCACGACGAGCAGCTCCCCGCCGCCGCCGGGATGGGCGCCGACCTCGTCACGTTGGCCGGCGGTTTCAACGATGTGCTGCGCCCCGGCTGCGACATCGACCGGGTCGAGCGGCAGCTCGGCCGCTGCGCTGCCGAGCTGCGCGCTACCGGCGCCACCGTCGTCCTGTTCACCAGCACCGACCCCAGCCGCAGGATGGCCGGCGGCGCCCGGCTGCTGCCCGCCATCCTGCGGATGAAGGCCTTCGTCCAGGAACTCGGGCGGCAGGACGGCTACGCCGTCGTCGACCTGTTCTCCGCGCCCTGCTTCGACGACCGTCGGCTCTGGGCCGAGGACCGGCTGCATCTGTCGGCGGAGGGCCACCGCCGGGTCGCCGAAGGCGTCCTGGAGGCCCTCGGCCGCCCGGCGGCCTTCGACTGGCGCGCCCCGCTGCCCGCCGTCGCCCCGCCCGGCCGCGCCGAGCGGCTGCGCTCCGACGCCCGCTGGCTGGGCACCCACCTGGGCCCCTGGATCGGCCGCCGCCTCACCGGCCGCTCCTCCGGCGACGGCCGGCCGCCGAAGCGCCCGGAGCTGCTGCCGTTCCCCTAGCCCCGGCCGTCCCAGCTAATCCACCCAGCTGGGGCCGGGCTTCTCCGCCTCCAGGACCAGGCTCGCCATCGGGGCGTGGGTGGTCCAGCCGAGGGCCCGGTAGAGCCCCTGGCCGTCCGCCGTGCCGACCAGGACGCCGGTGCGGGCGCCCGCCTCGTACGCGCCGGACAGCAGGGCCCGCATCACCACCGAGCCCAGGCCCCGGCGGCGGTGCTCGGGGGCGGTGGCGATCTGGTCCGGTACGGCCACCGGGCCGGCCAGGCCCACCTGGCCGCGGGCGGCGAGGTGCCCGTCCGTGCTGCGCACCAGGGCGCGCAGCACACCGCCCCTGCTCCAGGTGGTCAGGGTGTAGCCGGACGGCGGCTGCGCCCGCTCGGGGGTGAGCGCGGCGGTCATCAGGAAGCCCGGACGGTCCAGCCGCCACTGCGGGCCCAGCCAGGGCCGTACCGTCCCGTCCTCGGCGAACAGCTTGAGCCAGGTGGTCGGCGCGGTGGTCGCCCCGGCGAGCTCGCGGACGGCCTCCTCGGTCGGCTCGGGCAGCACGTACCGCCCCACCTCCCCGGCCGGCGCGCCGACGTCGATGCTCCAGCCCCAGGGCCGCTCCACCGGGTCGGCGGCGCCCCGGGAGACGGTCCAGCCGCTGATCCACATCCGGACCAGCTCGGTCACGTTCGACTCCGGCATCGTTCGGATCCCCCGCATGTAATGGTCTCTGCTTGCCTGGATACCTTACCCGGGGGGAGGGTGGCCTGCCCAGTAATCTTGACGGGTTCGACGCGCCGGCTCCCGCCGGTGCCCAGCAGCTTCGGAAGGACCCCGGACGTGAGCGAGACCGAGTCGCCGCAGGACCCCACGGCGGCCGCGCCGACCCCGCTCCGCTCCGACTGCGGCAGCTGCTTCGGGCTGTGCTGCGTCGCCCTGCCCTTCGCGGCCACCGCCGACTTCGCGGTCGACAAGGCCGCCGGCACCCCCTGCCGCAACCTGCAGACGGACTTCACCTGCGGGATCCACGCCCGGCTCCGCGACAGCGGCTTCCAGGGCTGCACCGTCTACGACTGCTTCGGCGCCGGTCAGCGGGTCTCCCAGGTCACCTTCGGCGGGGTCAGCTGGCGGGAGGAACCCGCCACCGCCAAGCCGATGTTCGACGTCTTCCCGATCGTCCGACAGCTCCACGAACTGCTCTGGTACCTCACCGAGGCGCTCACCTTCGCCCCCGCCCGGCCCGTCCACGCCGAGCTGCGGCAGGCCCTGGAGGAGACCGACCGCCTCGCCGCCGGCACCCCCGAGGAACTCATGGCCGTCGACGTCGCGGCCCACCGCGGGCGGATCAGCGAGCTGCTGCTGCGGGCCGGTGAACTCGTCCGGGCCGCCGTTCCCCGCCGCCGCGAACACCGCGGCGCCGACCTCTTCGGTGCCCGCCTGCGCGGCGCCGACCTCCAGGGCGCCAACCTGCGCGGCGCCCTCCTGGTCGCCGCCGACCTCGCCGGCGCCGACCTGCGCCTCGCCGACCTGATCGGCGCCGACCTCCGCGACGCCAACCTCGCCGGCGCCGACCTCAGCACCGCCCTCTTCCTCACCCAGGCCCAGCTCAACGCCGCCCGCGGCGACGCCACCACCCGCCTCCCGGCCACCCTCACCCGCCCCACCCACTGGCCCGAGACGGCCCCGGCGGGCCCGGCCACCGGCGACCGCAAGCCCCGCGGCGGCTCCCGGCCGCAGTCCGGCAACCGCTCCGGTAGCCGCTCCGGCAGGCCGCGCCGCCGTTAGGGCGTGTCTTGTGGATCAGGCCAGGCCCGCGACGCCAGGGCACGCACCTCGCCGCGTTGTCGTCGGTCGCCGATGCTCCGCATGGACTCCC
>NZ_JBVHYH010000109.1:0-21179 GCF_055569135.1 Kitasatospora sp. NPDC029367 | reverse complement strand
GGTGGCGGTCCTCCGAGGAGGACCGCCACCGCCGTTCTCGGCTTCTCACCGGTCGGACCGGTCGGACGGGGCTGCTACCCGGCCGCTCCGCCGCCGCCCTGCATGCCGCCGCCGGTGCTGGTCGGGGTCGGCTTGCCGCCGGTGCCGCCGTTGCCACCGGCGCCGCCCCCGTTACCACCTCCGGTGCTCCCGGTCGGCGTCGGCGACTGGCAGATCCCCAGGAAGCAGGAGCCCGTCGGCGTGGGCTGGTGGGGGGTCCGCGACGGCGGCGCGGTCGGCGGGCAGTCCACGCCCTGCACGCAGCCGCTGCTCTGGGTCGGCTGCGGGGGCTGCGGCTGGTTGGGCTGCTGGGTCGGCTGCTGGGTCTCCACCGTGGTCGGCGTGGAGCTCGCGCTCTGGGTGGGCGTCGCGCTGACCGTGGACGGCGCGCCGGAGGAGTCCACCTCGGTGCCGACCGGCTGCGGGGTCGGGAAGTCCATCTTCTTCTCGTTGGCCAGGGCGGCCTTCATGTACCGGGTGAAGATGTCGGTGGGGATGTCACCACCGTGGATGGACTCCTTGCCGCCGGTGCCGTTGAGGGACTCCCGGTCGTGCTTGCTCGGGTCCTCGCGCCACATCGCGACGCTGGTCACCAGCTGCGGGGTGTAGCCGACCCACCAGGCCGACTTGTTCTGGTCGGTGGTACCGGTCTTGCCGGCCACCGGGCGGCCCAGGCTGTTGGTCTTGGTACCGGTACCGTTCTTGGCCACGTTCACCAGCACGTCGGTGACGTTGTCCGCGACGGCCGGCTCCAGCGCCACCTTGACGTCCTTCTTGCCGAAGCCCGGACGCTCCTTGCCGTCCACCTCGACCTTGGTGACCGAGTAGGGCTCGGCCTCCTTGCCGCTGGCGGCCAGGGTGCCGTAGCCGGTGGCCATCCGGATCGGGCTGATGGTCGAGGTGCCGAGCGGGAAGGTCGCGGTCTTCGGGTCGGCCAGGCTCTCCCGCTTGATGCCCATCTGCACGGCCATGTCGGCCACGGCGGGGCCGCCGACGTCCTGGTTGAGCTGGACGAACGGCACGTTGTACGACCACTGCATGGCCTGCCGCAGCGAGACGTAGCCGCGCTTGCCGGCGTCCTCGTTCTTCTGCCGGTAGGGCTTGCCGTCGTCGCCGATCACCAGCGAGCCGTCCGGCTTGCGGATCTCGGACATGTCGTCGGCGAGGTAGCGGCTGTCGGCGTTGATCCGCTTCGGCTTGCCGTCCGTGTCCTTCGCGGTCTGCACACCGGTCTGCATCGCGGTGGCCAGCACGAAGGGCTTGAAGGTCGAGCCGACCTGGACACCGCCGGCGTTGGCGTTGTTGTCGAAGTGGCCGTTCTCCACGCCGTCGCCGCCGTAGATGGCGACCATCGCCCCGTCACCGGGCCTGATGCTGGCGGCGCCGAACTGGACGAAGGTGTCGTTGTTGGGCCGCTTCTGCGGGTCGAGGTTCTCGCCCTTGACGTCGTCGACGGCCTTCTTGAGGGCGTCGACCTTGTCCTTCTCGAAGGTGGTGTAGATCTTCAGGCCGCCCTTGTCGATCATCTGCTGGGTGACCGACTTGTCGGTGGCCATCACGTACTGGTTGGCGGTGTCGACCAGGTAGCTGATCTCACCGTTCATGTTGGAGCTGGGCTTCAACGCGATCGGCTCGGGGAAGGTGGTGCACTTCGCCCGCTCCTCCGCAGTGGCGTTGTGGGTGGTCACCATCCGGTCCAGGATCCACTTCCAGCGCTCCACCGCGCGTTCGTGGTTGGCCGGCTTGGAGGGGTCGTAGTAGTTGGCACCCTTCAACAGACCGGCCAGCATCGCGCTCTGGCAGAGGTTCAGGTCCTTGGCGTTGACCCCGTAGTACGCCTGCGCCGCGGCCTGGGCGCCGTTGGCGTTGCGACCGAACCAGCTGGTGTTGAGGTACCCCTTGAGGATGTCCTCCTTGGACTTCTGCCGGTTGATCTTGAGCGTGATGAAGAATTCCTTCACCTTGCGGTCGATGGTCTGTTCCTGGCTCAGGTAGGCGTTCTTGACGTACTGCTGGGTGATCGTCGAGGCGCCCTGGGTCTCGCCGCCCTTCGCCATGTTGTAGACGGCGCGCAGCATGCCCTTGGGGTCGATGCCGCTGTCGGTGCGGAAGGTCTCGTTCTCGGCCGAGATGACGGCGTTCTGCAGGTTGGGGCTGATGTCGCTGAGTTCGACGATCTGCCGGTTGGTGTCGCCCTTGCGGGTCATCTCCGAGCCGTCGGCCCAGTAGTAGATGGTGTTCTGGTTGTTCACCAGGGCCTTGAGGTCGGGGACCTCGGTGGTCTGGTAGAGGTAGAACACGCCGCCCACGCCCATGGCGAAGAACAGCAGGAAGACGCTGAACACCAGTTTCCAGGAGGGCAGCCAGCGCCGGAAGCCGGTCTTGCCGAACCGCGGGTAGTCGATGAAGCGCTTCTTGCCGGGGCCGGCCGCGGCAGCGGAGGCGGCGGCGGCACCGCGCCGGCCACCGCCCTTGCCCTTCTTCTGGGCGGCCTTGCGCATCTCGGCACGGGTCATCCGGGGTTGCTGGGCGGTCTCCCGGACACCGGGCGGGCGTCGACGGCCGATCCCTTCCGAGCCCAGTTCGTCGGGACCGGGGCCGCCCCGACGGCCGCCGCCTCCCGGCGGCTGCTGCCCGTCACCGCCCGAATTGGGCGTCCTTCGCCGTCGCTCGCTCATGTTTCCAGCCGCTCCTCGCCAGGCCCGGTCGACCTGTTGGCAGGGTTCCTGTCCGATGCCCGGACCGCCCTAACCCCGGAGGTTGGTCCTCGTGCACACGCGACAGCGTACGCAGCGGGAAATCCCTCCTAATCGGGCATCAGGTGCCAATACCCGCAAAACGGCAGCAGATCATTACACGCCCGTTGCCAACCCCACCCGCGCGTCGGCTTGTGATCACATTCACGCGTGCCCCCCTTGCTCGTTCCGGGGGTCGGGTTTACTGTTCTCGATATATCGAGCCGATACATCGAAGCGGCATACCGCCGATGCAGCGGCCGGAGCGAGGGTCGAGAGGGAGGAGGACGACGGCAGTGGGCAGGCGCTCAGGAGTGCTGGAGTTCGCCGTCCTCGGGCTGCTCCACGACGCCCCGATGCACGGCTACGAACTGCGCAAACGGCTCAACATCCTGCTCGGGGCACTGCGGGCGCTCTCCTACGGAACGCTCTACCCGTGCTTGAAGAGCCTGGTCGCCCAGGGCTTCCTGGTCGAGGACAACCCGGACGTCGAGTACGTCCCGGCCACCGCGCTCAACGGCAAGCGGTCGAAGATCGTCTACCGGCTCTCCCCCGAGGGCAAGCAGCGCTTCGAGGAGCTGCTCGCCGACTCCGGCCCGGAGGCCTGGGAGGACGAGCGCTTCGGCGTCCACTTCGCCTTCTTCGGTCAGACCGACCGAGCGGTCCGGATGCGCGTCCTGGAAGGCCGCCGCAGCCGGCTGGAGGAGCGCCTGGAGCGGATGCGCAACGCGCTGGCCCGCGCCCGCGAACGGTTCGACGACTACACCGTCGAACTCCAGCGGCACGGCCTGGAATCGGTGGAGCGCGAGGTCCGGTGGCTCAACGAGCTGATCGAGACCGAGCGGGCCAACCGCACCGGCCGGACCGGGCCCGCCACCGGCGCCCCCACCGGGACCGCCGGAACCACCGCCGTACCCCACACGACTTCGGACGGCCGTGGCCAGGAGACCGGGTCCCCCGACCCGTCCGGGCCACCGTACGACCGCCCGGGGCGCTCCGCCCAGGAGCGCTGACACCGCGTCAGCCCTGTGCCACGCGGCAGGAGTGGGCGCCTCGCGCCCGTACAAGCAGTCATTCGAAGAAGCAGGACGAGTGCCGTCGGTTCCGACGGCGCTCATGAGATCACAGGGAGCAACCGGAATGGGTTCGGTTCGCGTAGCCATCGTGGGCGTGGGCAACTGCGCCGCGTCGCTGGTGCAGGGTGTCGAGTACTACAAGGACGCCGACCCGGCCGGCAAGGTCCCCGGGCTGATGCACGTCCAGTTCGGTGACTACCACGTCCGTGACGTGGAGTTCGTCGCCGCCTTCGACGTCGATGCCAAGAAGGTCGGCTTCGACCTGGCCGACGCCATCGGCAGCAGCGAGAACAACACCATCAAGATCTGCGACGTCCCGCCGACCGGCGTGACCGTCCAGCGCGGCCACACCCTCGACGGCCTGGGCAAGTACTACCGGGAGACCATCGAGGAGTCGGACGAGGCCCCGGTCGACGTCGTCCAGGTCCTCAAGGACCAGCAGGTCGACGTCCTGGTCTGCTACCTGCCCGTCGGTTCCGAGCAGGCCGCCAAGTTCTACGCCCAGTGCGCCATCGACGCCAAGGTCGCCTTCGTGAACGCCCTGCCGGTGTTCATCGCGGGCACCAAGGAGTGGGCGGACAAGTTCACCGAGGCCGGCGTGCCGATCGTCGGTGACGACATCAAGTCCCAGGTCGGCGCCACCATCACGCACCGCGTGATGGCCAAGCTGTTCGAGGACCGCGGTGTCATCCTCGAGCGCACCATGCAGCTGAACGTCGGCGGCAACATGGACTTCAAGAACATGCTCGAGCGCGAGCGCCTGGAGTCCAAGAAGATCTCCAAGACCCAGGCCGTCACCTCGCAGATCCGCGACCGCGAGCTGGGCGCCAAGAACGTCCACATCGGTCCCTCGGACTACGTGGCCTGGCTGGACGACCGCAAGTGGGCCTACGTCCGCCTGGAGGGTCGCGCGTTCGGCGACGTCCCGCTGAACCTGGAGTACAAGCTCGAGGTCTGGGACTCCCCGAACTCGGCCGGTGTCATCATCGACGCCGTCCGCGCCGCGAAGATCGCCAAGGACCGCGGCATCGGCGGCCCGATCCTGTCGGCCTCCTCGTACTTCATGAAGTCCCCGCCGGTCCAGTACTTCGACGACGAGGCCAAGGAGAACGTCGAGAAGTTCATCCGCGGCGAGGTCGAGCGCTGAACGCAGCTCGGTTCGCGACTGTCGAGCTCTGAGCGCTGAGCTGACCGCTCGTAACGTTGTTAGAAGGGCTCACGACCACCCGGTCGTGAGCCCTTCACGTTCGCGCAGCGAATGTTTCACGTGAAACGGCGCCCGGTTCCGTGGCACCCTGGGCGGGTGGCGATCACCGAGAACGGCAGCACCCACCAGTCCGCGCACCGCGCCACGCTCCTCGGTCTGCTCCGCGGCCGGGACTTCCGCCGACTGCTCACCGCCCGGGTGCTCTCCCAGCTCTCGGACGGCGTCTTCCAGGTCTCGCTCGCCGCCTACGTGGTCTTCTCCCCCGAGAAGCAGTCCTCCCCCGCCGACATCGCCTCGGTGCTGGCCGTGATGCTGCTGCCGTTCTCGGTGATCGGCCCGTTCGCCGGGGTGCTGCTGGACCGCTGGCGCCGGCGCCAGGTGCTCTACTTCGGCAACCTGGCCCGCTTCGGGCTGGGCCTGGCCACCGGCGCGCTGCTCCTGGTCGAGGCGCCGACCTGGCTGTTCTTCGCCTCGGCGCTGCTGGTCACCGCGCTCAACCGGTTCATCCTGGCCGGGCTGTCGGCCGCGCTCCCCCGGGTGGTCGAGCAGGACCGGCTGGTCACCGCCAACGCCCTCTCCCCCACCCTCGGGACCGTCGCCGCCGCCTCGGGCGGAGGCATCGGCTTCCTGCTGCACCAGCTGATGGCCCCCGGGCCGAAGGCGGACGCCGCGCTGGTCACCGTCGCCTCGCTGCTCTACCTCTCGGCCGCGCTGGCCGCCCGCCGGATGGACCGCGACCTGCTCGGCCCGGACCAGCACGGCGAGCGCCCCGCGCTCCGCCAGGCACTGGTGCGGGCCGCCGTCGGGCTCGGCGCCGCCGTCCGCCACCTGGTGCGGGACTGCCGCCCGGCCGTGCACGCGCTGGCCGCCGTGACGGCGGCCCGGTTCTGCTACGGCGTGCTGATCGTGGTCGTGGTGATGCTCGCCCGCTACACCTTCAACGCCCCGACCGACAGCGCGGCCGGGCTGGCCACCCTCGGCCAGGCGGTCGGGCTGTCGGCCGCCGGGTTCTTCGTCGCCGCGGTGGTCAGCCCCTGGTGCACCCGCCGACTGGGCCTGGCCGGTTGGATGACGGTCTGCCTGCTCGCCCCGGTGGTCTTCGTCCCCGCGCTGGGCCTGTTCTTCGCCCCGGTCCCCACCCTGGCCGCCGCGCTGCTGCTCGGGGTGGTCACCCAGGGCACCAAGATCTGCGCCGACACCGTGGTGCAGGAGTCGGTCGAGGACGAGTACCGCGGCCGCGTCTTCGCCATCTACGACGTGCTGTTCAACGTCGCCTTCGTGGCCGCCGCCCTGGTGACGGCGCTGGTGCTGCCGCTGTCCGGCCGCTCGGTCACGGTGGTGGTCGGGGTGGCGGTGGTGTACGGGCTGACCGCGGTGGGCTACCTGCGGGCCGCCCGGCGGTCCGGCCCCCTGCCCGGCGAGGCGCACTGACGCCGGCGGGGGCCCACTGACACCGCGCGGTACCGGAATCGAAACCACTTCGTCCCGGAGTCCGGCTGCGGCCACCGGACCGATTGCGTCCGACCCAGTCGCTAAGGTACGTAAACCTGTCGGAAAGACAGCACTCTGCCACGGGGGGCGAACTGATGAGCACACCGACCGGTCCGTACGGGCCGCCGCCACCCGCGGCGCCCGGCTTCGGTCCGCCCCCACCCGGGTACGCCCAGGCGCCGTACGGCGGACCACCCGCCCAGCAGCCGTACGCCCCGGGCCCGTACGGCGGCCCGCCGCCGGGCCCCCAACCCCCGTACGGCCAGGCCCCGTACCCCCAGCCTCCCCACGGGCAGGCGCCGTACGGGCCGCCGCCGCCCGCCGGGCCGTACGGCTACCCGCAGCCCGGTGCGGCCCCCACGGCGCCGCCCGCCAAGCGCGGTGCCCGCGCCAAGCTGCGGATCGCCGGGGCGGTCGGCGGCTGCGTCGTGCTCGCGGGCGCGTACTTCTTCAGCGGCCCGAACGTCAGCAGCGCCAAGCCCGGGGACTGTGTCCGGGTGAGCGGCTCCCGTGACGTCGAGATCGTCAAGTGCACTGATTCCAAAGCGAATTACAAGGTGCTGTCGAAGTTCACCGGCACCACCGACGTGACCCGCTGCCGGCAGACCCCGCAGACCACCAGCGCCGTCTCGGGCAAGAGCGGCCGCCGCTGGAACAAGACGCGGTACGTGCTCTGCCTCGGCCCCCTGACCCCCACCACCACCGGCTACCCGCCGGTGAAGAAGTCCTGACCCTTCCACCAACGTCCTTGTTCCGGGGGATCCCTTGTCCGCTCCACCTCCTCCCCAGCTGCCCTACGGCCCGCCACCCGGTGACGGCAACCCGTACGCCGGCGGCCCGTACGGCGCCCCGCCTCCGCCGCCCCCGCCGGGGTACGGCTACCCGAGCGCCCCGCCGCCGCCGGAGCAGCCGTACGGCGCCCAGCCGCCCGGCTACGGCTACGGCTACCCGCCGCCGGCCCCGACGGACGGGGAGCACTGCCGCTTCTGCGGCGGCTTCCCGGCCGTGCGCGCCACCGTCCGCGGCCACCAGGGCCTGCTGATCGCGTTCCGGATGCTGCGGATGCACGGCCCGTTCTGCCGTACCTGCGGCACGGCCACCGTGCGCGACATGTCCGCCAGGACGCTGGTCCAGGGCTGGTGGAGCTGGGTCTCGCCGATCCTGACCGTGATCACCCTGCTGATGAACCTCGGCGCCCACAACCGGATCAAGCGGCTGCCGCCGCCCATGCCGGGCACCCACGGCCCGCAGCTGGACCCGGGCACCCCGCTGGGCAGCCGTCCGCACATAGCCATGCTGCTGGTGCCGGTCTCGCTGCTGGTCACCGGGGTCCTGCTGGCCACCGGCGTGATCGGCCCGAAGCAGGACTCCGGCCCCGTGGCGGGGCCGAAGCCGACCGACACGGTGACCTTCTCGCCGTCGCCGCGGCCGTCGCCCACGTTCAGCTACACCCCGCCGCCGATCCCGATGCCCACCTTCTCCCTGCCGAGCATCACCCTGCCGCCGCCCGCGACCAAGGACGACGTCGACAGCGCCGGCATCGGCGACTGCCTGCGCAACGAGAACTCCAACAGCGCGACCGCGGACGACCACCCGAACATCACCGTGCTGCCCTGCACCGACCCCAAGGCCCAGTACAAGGTGGTCTACAAGTACTTCGCCACCTCGGACGAGAAGGTCTGCGAGAAGCAGCCGAAGTCGGACAGCTCCTACACCCGCACCTACACCAAGCTCCCCTCGCTGAACTACGTGCTCTGCCTCAAGCACGTCAACGGCTGACCGGACGCGAGCGCGGCGGTCACCGTCCCGAAGGGGATGGTGACCGCCGCGCGGTGCGTCCGGGGCGTCGCCCGGGTCAGCCCTGCTGCTGCTCGGCCCACCAGGCTCGCAGCGCCGCGACCGCCTCGTCGGGCTCCATCGGGCCGTGCTCCAGCCGCAGTTCGAGCATGTGCTTGTACGCCTTGCCGACCTGCGGGCCGGGTCCCAGGCCGAGCAGCTCCATGATCTGGTTGCCGTCCAGGGCCGGGCGGATGGCGTCCAGCTCCTCCTTGGCCTGCAGTTCGGAGATCCGCTCCTCCAGGCCGTCGTAGGTGCGCGACAGCGCGGCCGCCTTCTTCTTGTTGCGGGTGGTGCAGTCGGAGCGGGTCAGCTTGTGCAGGCGCTCCAGCAGCGGCCCGGCGTCGGTGACGTAGCGGCGCACCGCCGAGTCGGTCCACTCGCCGCCGCCGTAGCCGTGGAAGCGCAGGTGCAGCTCGACCAGGCGCGAGACGTCCTCGGTGAGCTCCTTGGAGTACTTGAGCTCCCGCATCCGCTTGCGGGTCATCTTGGCCCCGACCACCTCGTGGTGGTGGAAGGAGACCCGGCCGTCCGACTCGAAGCGGCGGGTGCGCGGCTTGCCGATGTCGTGCAGCAGCGCGGCCAGCCGCAGGGTGAGGTCCGGGCCGTCCTGCTCCAGGTCGATGGCCTGCTCCAGGACGGTCAGCGAGTGCTCGTAGACGTCCTTGTGCCGGTGGTGCTCGTCGCTCTCCAGCTGCAGCGCGGGCAGCTCCGGCAGCACGTGCCCGGCCAGGCCGGTGTCGACCAGCAGCCGCAGGCCCTTCACCGGGTGGGCGGCCAGCAGCAGCTTGTTCAGCTCGGCCTGCACCCGCTCCGCCGAGACGATGGTGATCCGCTCGGCCATCGCGGTCATCGCGGCGACCACCTCGGGCGCCGGGTCGAAGTCCAGCTGGGCGGCGAAGCGGGCGGCCCGCATCATCCGCAGCGGGTCGTCGGAGAAGGACTCCTCGGGGGTGGCGGGGGTGCGCAGCACCCGGGCCTCCAGGTCCTCCAGGCCGTGGTGCGGGTCGACGAAGCCGCGGCCGGGCAGGTCGACGGCCATCGCGTTGACCGTGAAGTCGCGGCGGACCAGGTCCTGCTCGATGGTGTCGCCGTAGGTCACCTCGGGCTTGCGGGAGGTGCGGTCGTACGCCTCGGAGCGGTAGGTGGTGATCTCGATCAGGAAGGAGCCCTCGGGGGTGTCCTTGCGGGCACCGACCGTGCCGAAGGCGATGCCGACGTCCCAGACCGCGTCCGCCCAGCCCTTGACCAGCTTGAGCACCTGCTGCGGCCGGGCGTCGGTGGTGAAGTCCAGGTCGTTGCCGAGCCGGCCGAGCAGCGCGTCCCGCACCGAGCCGCCGACCAGGGCCAGCCGGTGCCCGGCCGCCTGGAAGCGGCGGGCGATCTCGTCGGCGACCGGCGAGACCCGCAGCAGCTCTTGCAGCCCCATCGTCTGGGCCTCGCTCAGGCCTGGGACGACCTGGAGGGCGGTGCTGGAACGGTCGATACGCGCGGTGGGCTCATTGGCAGTGGACACGGCTCACAAGGGTACGTGCCCCGGAAGGTCAACCGCCCGCGCGTTTTGGGCGTCTCACCCCACAGCCCGCAACACTGCACGCCAGGCTGGATCGTTACCATGCCGGTGGACGAAGCGCGGACACCGGAACCGGGGATGCGGTGTCGCGTGCCGCCGTGCCGACGGATCCCTCCGCGGCAGCGGGGTGGCGTACGTCGTCGAGCGAAGAACGTCGAACGAAGAACGTCGAGCGGGGAACGTCGGGCGACCGTGCCGGACGGACAGCATCAGCAGCGAGCGAGCGAACAGAACGGCGAGGGCGAAACGAGTGAGTGAGCCGGCACGGCACTCGGGCCTGGGGGCGCACCGACGACCTGGACGGGCCGACGGCCCGACCGAACCCCGCACCGGGGAACGGCGCACCGGCGGCCGCGCGCGCCGCTTCGCCGCCGCCTGCGGCGCGCTCCTGGCACTGGTCGCGGCCGCCCCCGCCGCGGCCCTGCCGGCCGGCGGCAACGTCCGCCCGAGCGTCGACTCGACGGCCACCGCGGAGTACCCGGTGGTGCTGACCATCGAGACGGTCACCCCGCAGCTGGCCGTCCAGAACGGCACCGTGTCCATCACCGGTCACGTCACCAACTCCGGCAAGTCGGCCCTCAAGGGCGCCCACGCCGCGGTCCGCAAGCCGGTCTCCAGTAAGCCCCTGCAGCGGCGCAGCGAGCTCCAGGGCGTGGCCGCCCGGACCAGCCCGCGGGGCGACGACGGGACGGAACTGGACAGCCCGCAGTACGCCCTGCCGGAGCTCAACCCGGGCCAGAGCCTGCCGTACACCCTGAGCGTCGCGGTGAGCGACCTCGGCTTCTCCGAGAGCGGCGTCTACGAGCTCGCGGTGGACGCCTGGGGCTCGACCGCGGACAACCCGCGCGACCGGGCCCTGGGCATCGCCCGCACCTTCCTGCCCTACTCCCAGGGCAGCAGCGAGGCCCAGCCGACCAAGGTCGCCACCCTCTGGCCGCTGGTGCACGCGCCGGTGCTGGCCGCGCAGACCTACGCCGAGGGCGACCAGAGCCTCTCCGTGCTGCGCGACGACAGCCTGGCCGCCGACCTCGCGCCGGGCGGCCGGCTGTACGAGCTGGTCGACACCGGCGCCAAGCTGAACGGGCTGACCTGGGTGGTCGACCCGGACCTGCTGGACGCCGCGTTCGCGATGACCAAGCCGTACCGGGTGCAGAAGCCGGGCAACGAGTCCTCCGGAAAGTCCGCCAAGGACGAGAACACCGTCGGCCGCCCCGCCTCGGCCGCCGCCGACGCCTGGCTGAACAAGCTGCGGGCGGCCGTCGCCAAGTCGGGCAGCCAGGTCGTCGCGCTGCCGTACGCCGACCCGGACCTCGCCTCGATCGCGCACAACGGCGCCGACCTGAGCGGCATGGGCACCGCCCTGAGCAAGGCCGCCACCGCCGGCCGGCTGACCGTCGAGGGCCGGCTCTCGGTGGACACCCGCTCCGACGTGGCCTGGCCGTACCAGGGCTACCTCGACCAGCAGATCGCCGGCATCGCCCGGCAGGCGGGCAGCAGCCTGGTGCTGGTCAACGGCGCGAGCATGCCCGACCCGGACTCGGTCAACTACACCCCGACCGCGGTGCGCCCGATCGGCAACGGGCAGAACGCGGTGGTCGCCGACGACCCGGTCTCCGCACCCTTCCAGAAGGACCTGAGCACCCCGAAGGACCAGACCGACGCGACTCAGCGCTTCCTCGCCGAGACCTACGCGATCACCCACGAGCAGCCGCAGAACCAGCGCGGCCTGCTGGTGATGCCGCCGCGCGAGCTGACCGCCAACACCGCCAAGGCGCTGGCCGGCGCCCTGCAGACGGCCGGGGACAAGTGGCTGACCCCGGTGAAGCTGGACGTGCTGGCCCAGGCCGCGCCGGACCCGAAGGCCAACACCGGCGTCCCCTCGCCCGCCGACTACCCGACCCAGGCCCGCGCCTCCGAGCTGCCCGCCTCCGCCCTGAGCGGCACCGACGATCTCCAGCAGAAGCTGGACACCCTGATGCGGGTGCTCACCCTGCCACAGCGGGTGCGCGGCCCGTTCAGCGCCGCGATGGTCCGCTCGCTGTCCACCGAGTGGCGGGCCCAGGCGCCGTCCGGCGACGCCTACCGCACCGGCGTCACCAACTACCTGAACGAGCTCACGACCGCCGTCCAGGTCCCGAGGAAGAACGTGG
The DNA here is from genome assembly GCF_055569135.1 of Kitasatospora sp. NPDC029367. Lineage (NCBI taxonomy): Bacteria > Bacillati > Actinomycetota > Actinomycetes > Kitasatosporales > Streptomycetaceae > Kitasatospora > Kitasatospora sp. NPDC029367. The sequence goes on along the minus strand of NZ_JBVHYH010000109.1, from coordinate 9,072 downwards.
TCACCCTGGCCGGGAACACCGGCCAGCTCCAGGTCAGCGTGCGCAACGACCTCACCCAGACGGTCACCAACCTGCAGCTGCGGCTCACCTCGAACCAGCCGAACAGGCTGCGGGTCGGCCTGCCGGAGCAGCTCGTCCTCCCCGCCTCGCAGAGCGTCACCCTGCGCTTCAACGCCGAGGCCCGCAGCAACGGCCCGGTCACCATGGTCGCCCAGCTGTGGACCACCGGCCCCGATTCCCGGCCCTACGGCCAGCCCCAGACCTTCACCGTCGAGGTCACCTCGGTGACCAACGGGGTGCTGTACGTCTTCGCCGGCGCCGCCGTGCTGCTGGTGCTCGCCGCGCTGCGCTTCGTCCGCCAGCGCAAGCGGCGCGGCGGGCAGCCGCACGAGGACGGCGACCAGCCGGTCGGGGACGGCCCGGCGGACGGCGGGCCGGCGGGCGCCGCCGCGGCCGAGCCCACCGAGCCCACCGAGCCCGCCGAGCCCACCCAGCCGACCGACCCGGACGCCACCACGGCGGACCGGGCGGCGGACCGGCCGGAGAACGGTGCCGCGGACGGGGGTCCCACGCAGACACCGCGCGCCAGCAGCCCGGATGGCCGGGATCGGACCGCCAGTGATGAGAAGGTTGGTCCTTGACACCGCCGACCCCCCGCAACCCCGGGCCGGTCTCCCCCCACAACAGCGAAGAGGTGACATGACCGGGCGCAGCGAGGAGCGGCCGCCGGGCCGCGGTGAGAGCCGGCCGGGCGCCGAGTCGCCCTCCGGCGACTGGTACGTGGCCGACACCTACGCCCAGGACCCGTACGCCGCACAGGCGTACGGGACGGCGCAGGACGGTCAGGACCCGTACGGCCTCCAGGCCGGACGGCCCGCCGCGGCGCCGCCGCCGGCCACCGCGTACGACGTGCCGCCGCAACTGCCGCCGCAGGGCGGCGGCTACCCGACGCCGGTGCCGTCGACACCGTTCTCGCCCCCCGTGCCCCCCGTGCAGCCCGGCTGGGACACCCCGGTGCAGCCCGGCTGGCCGCAGCAGGCCGCCCCCGCGGCACCGGTCTCCGCCCCGGCCCCCGGGGCGTGGAGCCAGCCGCAGCCGCAGTGGGAGCCGGGCCCGGCATCCGCCTGGAACACCGAGACCACCGAGTACGTCGGGGTGGACGCGCTGTTCGGCGGCGGTCAGCCGGAGGCCGCGGCCCAGCCGCCCGCCCCCCAGCCCGCCCCCGTGCCCCCGGCCTCGGCGGTGCCGCCGGGCGCGCCCGCGCCGTACCCGCCGATGGGCGGCTACCCGGGGCAGCCGCAGCACGGCGGCCACGACGGGCAGCGGCCGTTCGTGCCGCCGATCGAGTTCGACCCGCCGCTCTCCGAGGAGGAGGCCACCATGCAGGTGGCCGCCGTGGCGGTGCCCCCGGCGGTCGAGCCGCTGGCGGACCTCGCCGAGGAGCAGGCCGCCCCCGCGGCCGAGCCCGCCCCGGCCCCCGGCGGCGGTGGCGGCAAGGTCGCCGGCCTGCTGAGCTCCAGCGCGATCATGGCGGCCGGCACCCTGGTCTCCCGCGGCACCGGCTTCCTGCGGACCATGGTGATCGCCGGCGCGATCGGCATCGCGGTCATGGGTGACTCGTACAACGCGGCGAACACCCTGCCCACCCTGCTGTACATCCTGATCGGCGGCGGCGCGCTGAACGCGGTCTTCGTGCCGCAGCTGGTGCGCAGCATGAAGAACGACGAGGACGGCGGGACGGCCTACGCCAACCGGCTGCTCACCCTGGTGATGGTCGGACTCGGCGGCGTGGTCTTCCTGGCCGTGCTCGGGGCGCCCCTGCTGGTCCAGCTGATCGCCCACCCGATGATGACCAACCCGGCCCGCGCCGACACCACGGTGGCCCTGGCCCGCTACTGCCTGCCGACCATCTTCTTCATGGGCGTCCACGTGGTGATGGGCCAGATCCTCAACGCCCGGGGCCGGTTCGGCGCGATGATGTGGACCCCGGTCCTCAACAACATCGTGGTGATCTTCACCTTCGGTGCCTACATCTGGGTCTACGGCGGCTTCAACGGCACCCAGATCACCCCGGAGAACATCACCCCGGAGGGCGTCCGGCTGCTCGGCCTGGGCACCCTGCTCGGCCTGGTGGTCCAGTCGCTGGCGATGATCCCGTACCTGCGGGCCGCCGACTTCCGCTTCCGGCCGCGCTTCGACTGGCGCGGCCACGGCCTGGGCAAGGCCGCCCGGCTGGCCAAGTGGACCTTCTTCTTCGTGCTCGCCAACCAGGCCGGCTACCTGGTCATCACCCAGCTGGCGACCGCCGCCGGCAGTGCCGCCGAACAGGGCGGGCACGGCGGTGTCGGCCTCTCGGCCTTCTCCAACGCCCTGCTGATCTGGCAGCTCCCGCAGGCCGTCATCACCGTCTCGATCATGAGCGCGGTGCTCCCCCGGCTCTCCCGCGCGGCCGCCGACGAGGACGCTGGCGCCGTCCGGGACGACCTGTCGTACGGGCTGCGCACCACCGCGGTGGCGGTCGTCCCGGCGGCCTTCCTGTTCCTGGCGCTCGGCCCGGCGATCGGCCGCTCGATCTACGCGGTCGGCGGCGGCGGGACGGCCCTGGACAACGCGACCAACGTCGGCCTGATGCTCTCGGCCTTCGCGCTCGGGCTGATCCCGTACTCGGCCCAGTACGTGATGCTGCGCGGCTTCTACGCCTACGAGGACACCCGGACACCGTTCTCCAACACCGTCTGGGTGGCGGTCTGCCAGGCCGGCTTCTCGCTGATCTGCTGGGTCGCGCTGCCCGCGCAGTGGACGGTGACCGGCATGGCCTTCGGCTACGGCCTCGCCTACGCCGTCGGAGTGACGGTCGCGGTGCCCAAGCTCAAGAAGAAGATCGGCGGGCTGGACACCAAGCGGATCGGCAAGACCTACAGCCGGCTGGCCACGGCCTGCGTCCCGGCCGCGGTGGTCGGCCTCGGCGTCAGCCTGGCGGTCCAGCAGGTGCTCGGCGGCTGGCCGGGCAGCGTGCTGTCGGTCCTGCTGGGCGGCGGCCTCCAGCTGCTGGTGTTCGTGTTCATCGCGAAGCGCCTGCGGATCGAGGAGATGAACGCCATGCTGGGCATGGTCCGCGGCCGACTGGGCCGCTGAGTCCGAGTACAACCGGCCGGACGAGCGGGCGCCCTGACCGGGCGTCGACCGGGGCCGACACCGCCCCCGCCCGTCCGGCCGCAGCACGGGCCGCCACCCACCACCGGACACGCCCGGGCCGCCACGTGGCGGCCCGGTGTCGGATCTGCACCACATCTCTCCACCGGCATGCAACCGAGCGGACCCTTCAGCGGTCGTACCCGGTGGTGAAGAGTGGGCACAATTGTCCTGGAGCACAGGGCGGCCAATCCGCGGGCTCCAGCGACTCTCTCAGGCCGGGGCGACACAAGGGGAGGCAGGACCACGGTGGCTGATGGCACCAAGGCGGTCGTCGACACGTCAACAGCTGACGCGGCGGCGGACGAGGCCGCGCTGGCTGCGGCGATCGACGAGCTCGGGAGCGGGGACACCGCCCCGGCGGACTCCGCCGACGCCTCCTCCACGAACGCCCCCGGGAACTCCTCCGCGGCCTCCGCCGAGGCCCCCACCAAGGCCGGCGGCAAGTCCAAGGCCAAGGCCGAGTCCCCCGCCGAGCCCGACAGCGGGGACGACGAAGAGGTCGACGACAAGGAGGGCCCGACCCCCGGGACGGCGGTGAGCGAGGAGACCTCGGAGATCACCGCCCCGCTCTCCGTCCACGAGATCGCCGCCGAACTGGCGGCCGGCTCCCCACGGAAGAAGCCCGCTCCCGCCCCGCAGCCCGCCCCCGAGAAGCGCCGCCCCACCGACCCCCAGCCCACCGTCGACCCGCGCGACACCGCCACCCTCCCGCGCACCCTCCCCGCGCCGATGCGGCACAGCGGCGACAAGATCGGCCACCGGTACCTGCTGGAAGAGTGCATCTCCCAGACCGAGACCTTCAGCAGCTGGCGCGCCGTCGACGAGAAGCTGCGCCGGGCCGTCGGCGTCCACCTGATGGCCTCCGGCCACCAGCGCGCCCGCAAGGTGCTGGCCGCCGCCAAGTCCGCGGCCCTGCTCGGCGACCCGCGCTTCGTCCAGGTGCTGGACGCCGTCCAGGAGAACGAGCTGGTGTACGTCGTGCGGGAGTGGCTGCCGCACGCCTCCGACCTCGCCAAGCTGCTCGCCGACGGGCCGATGGAGCCGCACGAGGCGTACCAGATGGTCCGCCAGGTCGCCGACGCCGTCGCCGCCGCGCACCGCCGCGGCAAGGCACACCTGCGGCTCACCCCGCGCTGCGTCCTGCGCACCGACAGCGGCCAGTACCGGATCAACGGCATCGCGGTGGACGCCGCCCTGCGCGGGCTGCCCGCCGAGGACTCCACCGAGGACGCCCAGCGCACCGACACCCGGGCCATCGGCGCACTGCTCTTCGCCGCGCTCACCCACCGCTGGCCGTACCCCGAGGACCGCTACGACCTCAAGGGACTGCCCAAGGACCTGCAGAACGCCGCGCCGGACCAGGTCCGCGCGGGCGTCCACAAGGGCCTGTCCGAGCTCGCGGCGCGCGCCCTGTTCGACCACCCGCCGCACCACGCCGAGCCGATCACCACCCCGGAGGAGCTGGTCCGGGCGATCGCGAAGCTGCCCCGGATCCGCCAGCCCGAGCCCGAGCTGCCGGCCTTCCCGACCCCGCCCCGGCACAACACCCACGCCCTCCCGACCGCACCCAACCCCACCCGGGTGGCCGACCCGGCGGTCGCCCCGCTGCCGGCCTCCTCCCGGCCCACCGCCGCCCGGCGCACCAAGCGCCGGCTGCGCCGGGTGGTCAAGGCCACCGCCTGGACGGTCGCCCTGGGCGCGATCGGCGTCGCCTCCTGGCAGTTCGTCGGCAGCCTGCGCAACAACAACCAGGCCGTCGCCACCCCGCAGACCTCGATCAGCAGCACCGCCGCGAGCGCCCGCCCGACGGCCCACCCGCCGGTGCCGATCCAGATCAAGGAAGCCTTCTCCTACAACCCGCGGGGCGACTCCCCGGAGTCCCTCTGGCTGCTCCCGAAGGTCTTCGACGGGGACCCGAACACCGCCTGGGTGACCAAGAGCTACAACGACCCCTTCGGCCCCAAGCCGCCGTTCAAGGACGGCACCGGCCTGCTGATCGACCTCGGCTCGGTGCAGGCGGTCAGCTCGGTGAGCGTCCAGTTCGCCGGCACCCACACGGCCGAGCTCCGGGTGCCGAACGCCCAGGCCGCCGCGAAGCCGCAGGACGCCCAGCCCGAGGCCTTCACCGTGCTGGACAAGCAGACCGGCTCCACCACCGACTTCACCCTGAGCAGCCCGACGAACACGCGTTACCTCTTGATCTGGATGACCAGCCTGCCGAAGGATACGAGCGGCGGCGGTTACCGCGGACAGGTCAACGAGGTGAAGGTCTTCGGCTGACCGCCCGCCCGCGCAGACCGGACGACGGCGACAAGGGGTAGCAGTGGCGGACGACGACGCGGCGCTGCTCGCCCGGCACGTCGCCGGCGACCAGGAGGCCTTCGGCCTGCTGGTGAACCGCCACCGGGACCGCCTCTGGGCGGTCGCCCTGCGCACCCTGGGCGACCGCGAGGAGGCCGCGGACGCCCTCCAGGACGCCCTGGTCTCCGCCTTCCGGGCCGCCGCCGGCTTCCAGGGCCGCTCGGCGGTCACCACCTGGCTGCACCGGATCGTGGTCAACGCCTGCCTGGACCGCGCCCGGCGCAGCGCCACCCGGCGCACCAGCCCGCTGGACGAGGACCCGCAGCGGCTGGACCGCCTGGTCGGCACCGCCGAGCCGGCCGACTCCCCGGTGGTCCGGGCCGAGGTACAGCGCGAGCTGACCGCGGCGCTCGCCGAACTGCCCCCCGAGCAGCGGGCCGCGCTGGTCCTGGTCGACATGCAGGGCTACCCGGTCGCCGAGGCCGCCGAGCTGCTGGGCGTCCCGGTGGGCACTGTGAAGAGCCGCTGCGCCCGCGGCCGGGCCCGGCTGCTCCCCCTGGTCCGGCACCTGCGCGAGACCGACGGCGAGACCAAGGGCGGGACCGACAGCGGGGACGGCGACGGACGGCACGTTTCACGTGAAACACCGGCCGGCCGGCCCCCGGGGCGCCCCGCCCCCGACCCGTCCGGTACCGCCCCGCCCCCGCCGGGCGGGACCAGGGGGAACCCGACGGGCCCCCGCACCGTCACAGGGACAGGCCCGAGCACCGGCCGCACGATGCTGGAAGGAGACGCGAGCACGCGATGACCGCCCCCCTCTCCTCCCCCGGGCCCGCCGACGCCCACCCCTCGGTCGACGAGCTGGCCGACCTCGCCGAGGGCCTGGTCGAGCCCGCCGGGGCCGCCGAGGCCCTGCACCGGCACCTGGACGGCTGCGCCGAGTGCCGCGGCACCGTCGAGGCGCTGGCCGAGGTGCAGACGCTGCTCGGCACCGTCGAGCCCGAACCGATGCCCGCCGACGTCGCCGCCCGGCTGGACGCCGCCCTCGCCGAGGCCGCCCGCGCCGACCACCCCTCCCCGGCGGAGCCCACCGGGCCCACCGGTGCCGCCGGACGCCCCGAGCGGGCCCCCGCCACGCCCGTACGGGCCGCCGCGGCGCCCTCCGCGCCCCCGGCCCGCCCGTCCTCGACCTCCGGCCCCGGCCGCCCCCGCCCGCGCCGCCGCCGGTTCGCCCTGCTGCTCGGGGCGGCCGCCGCGCTGGCCACCGTCGGGCTCGGCGGCGCCCTGCTGCTGCACCAGGACGACTCCCCCGCCCGCACCACCGCCTCCGCCACCGCGGCGGGCACGGTGGGCTCCCCCGGCGAGCAGAGCGCCCGCACCCCGCACCTGACGGGCCCCGGCACCGTCTACCAGGAGGACCGGCTCGCCGACCAGGTGCAGCAACTGCTGGACCGCTCCGGCTCCCAGCCCGGACTGCGCGCCACCGGGCCCGGCAAGTCCGGCGCCGCGCCCGCCGACGGCTCCCGACCGGAGCTCTCCGGCCCCGCCTCGCCCACCGCACCGGTCTCCCCCGCCGACTGCCGCGCCCCCGCCCCGGGCACCCCACTGGCCACCGACCGGGGCAGCTACCAGGGCTCCCCGGTGGACGTCCTGGTCTACCCCGCCCCCGGTCGGCCCGGATTCGTGGACGTCTTCCTGCGCTCCCCCGACTGCGGCCCGGTCGTCCTGCAACGGACCGTCCCCGGCCACTGAGCAGCCCTTCCCAGCCACCGGAAGGCCGTTCCCATGCGATCGACGACCGGGGCGGCACGCCACTTCCGGAGTTCGGGCGCCTGGTACTGATCCGCCTGGGAATGCGAGACACTGGTCAGTCGTTGTCCCGGGCGGCGGAGCAGGACCGCCCTCCCCGCAGCAAACGCGGGTCGCGATGCGAACCAGGAGAAGCAGTGAGCGACGTCCGTAACGTGATCATCATCGGTTCCGGCCCGGCCGGGTACACGGCCGCGCTCTACACGGCCCGTGCCTCCCTCAAGCCGCTGGTCTTCGAGGGAGCCGTCACCGCCGGTGGTGCGCTCATGAACACCACCGAGGTCGAGAACTTCCCCGGCTTCCGGGACGGCATCATGGGCCCCGAGCTGATGGACAACATGCGGGCCCAGGCGGAGCGCTTCGGCGCCGAGCTGATCCCCGACGACATCGTCGCGGTGGACCTCACGGGTGAGGTCAAGACCGTCACCGACTCCGAGGGCAACGTGCACAAGGCCCGCGCCGTGATCGTCACCACCGGCTCCCAGCACCGCAAGCTCGGCCTGCCCAACGAGGACAAGCTCTCCGGCCGCGGCGTCTCCTGGTGCGCGACCTGCGACGGCTTCTTCTTCCGCGACCAGGACATCGCGGTGGTCGGCGGCGGCGACACCGCCCTGGAGGAGGCGACCTTCCTCTCCCGCTTCGCCAGGAGCGTCACGATCATCCACCGCCGGGACAGCCTGCGCGCCTCCAAGGCGATGCAGGAGCGTGCCTTCGCCGACCCGAAGATCCGCTTCGAGTGGGACAGCGCCGTCGACGCCATCCACGGCGACCCCAAGCTGACCGGCGTCACCCTGCGCGACACCAGCACCGGCGAGACCCGCGAGCTGCCCGTCACCGGCCTGTTCATCGCGATCGGCCACGACCCGCGCACCGAGCTGTTCAAGGGCCAGCTCGACCTCGACGCCGAGGGCTACCTCAAGGTCGACGCCCCCTCGACCCGGACCAACATCGAGGGCGTGTTCGGCGCCGGCGACGTCGTCGACCACACCTACCGCCAGGCCATCACCGCCGCCGGCACCGGCTGCTCCGCCGCGCTGGACGCCGAGCGCTACCTGGCCGCCCTGGACGACGCCGAGAACAAGACCGCCGTCGCGGTCTGACCTCCCCGCAACCGACCGAACCCCGCGGGGGTGTTCCACGTGAAACACCCCCGCCCCGGCCAGGCAGAAACAGAACGGGCCCGCCCGTTGTTCACCTGGCAGCAGCCCCCTCCGTCCTAACCCGAGGAGTCCCCGTGGCCGGCGCCACCACCACCGTCACCGACACGACCTTCAAGACCGACGTCCTGGAGAGCGACAAGCCCGTCCTGGTCGACTTCTGGGCCACCTGGTGCGGCCCGTGCCGCCAGGTCGCCCCGCTCCTGGAGGAGATCGCGGCCGAGCACGGCGAGAAGCTGACCGTCGCCAAGCTCGACGTGGACGCCAACCAGGTGACCGCCGCCGAGTACAACGTGATCTCGATCCCGACCCTGATCCTCTTCAAGGGCGGCCAGCCGGTGAAGCAGATCACCGGTGCCCGTCCGAAGGCCGCGCTGCTGCGCGAGCTGGACGGCCTGTTCTAGGCCTCTTCTAGGCCTCTTCTAGGCCTCCCGGTCACTCTCCCGGTCAACCGGGACCCAACGGCGGGGGGGGGGGGGGGGGGGGGGGGGGGGGGGGGGGGGGGGGGGGGGGGGGGGGGGGGGGGGGGGGGGGGGGGGGGGGGTGGAGGGGGGGGGGGGGGGGGGGGGGGGGGGGGGGGGTGGGGGAGGGGGGGGGGGGGGAGAGCGCG
>NZ_JBVHYH010000108.1:0-21675 GCF_055569135.1 Kitasatospora sp. NPDC029367 | reverse complement strand
GCGGGGGGGGAGACAACAAAAACGGGGAGGGGGTGGGGGTGGGGGTGGGGAATGGCGAACAAAGAAGGGAGAAAACCAGAGGGGGGGGGGGGGGGGGGGGCCCCCCCCCCCCCCCCCCCAGCGGCGTTGAGGCCCTGGGCCGCGACCGGGCCGCGGCAGGCCAGGCGGTCCGTCCGAGCTACTCCCCGGCCTCGACGTGGTGCTCCCAGACCGTCTCCACCGAGGGCTTGCCGTGCAGGTCCGGCACCTCCTGCAGCCAGGCCGGCCGGCCGGCCCGGGTGCGGGCCGCGCGGCGCAGCTCCGCCTCGCGCAGCTGCGCGGGCGTGGCGAAGCCCTCCGGCAGCCACTCCGCGGAGAGCACCGCCCGGGCGGCCAGGTGGGTGACGTACGCGTGCCGGACGGCGTCCACCGAGTCGAAGCCGGGCTCGCCGGCCAGCCACTCGTCCGGGACCAGCGCCACCACCTGCTCCAGCAGTTCGACGGTGACCAGCGGCCCGAGGTCCTCGTCGGCCAGCCGGACGTCCGGGGCGCAGGCGCCCAGCGCGTGGGCGCTGAGGTCGTACCGCTTGCCGACGGACGCCTCGGCGTTGGCCCAGCGGTGGTGGAAGATCAGCGCGGCGCCGTTGTCGATCAGCCAGAGCCGCCGGTGCCAGACCACCAGGTTGGGGTTGTGCACGGTGCGGTCGACGTTGCCGGTGAGCGCGTCCAGCCAGACCACCCGCCCCGCCTCGGCGGAGTCCACCGGGATCATCCCGGGCCGGTAGTCGGCGGCCCCGGGCAGCAGGTCCATCCCGAGGTTGAGCCCGGCGCTGGCCTTGAGCATGTCCTGGATCTCGGTGTCCGGTTCGTCGGCGGCCACCGCCGGGTCGAAGTCCACCAGCCGCAGTTCCGGCACCCGCAGTCCGAGCCGCCGGGCCAGCTCACCGACGATCACCTCGGCCACCAGCGCCTTGCGGCCCTGGGCGGCACCGGTGAACTTGACCACGTACGTTCCCAGGTCGTCGGTCTCCACGACGCCCGGCACCGAGCCTCCGGCCCGTAGGGGGTCCACGTAGCGCAGCGCAGTCACCAGATCGAGCACACCCGCCACCCTATCCCGCCGCGCCACGTGATTGGCTTGCCGCTGAGACCGGTACGCAGAGCGGTACCCACCACACGAGGAGAGCAAGGCATGGGACAGGTCCAGGCCACCACCGAGCGGGTCTACGACGCCGCGCCCGAGCGGGTGTACGAGGCGCTGGCCGACTACCAGGTGACCCGCCCGAAGCTGCTGCCCGCGCAGTACAGCGAGTACGAGGTCCGGGTCGGCGGGACCGGCGCCGGCACCCAGGTGCACTGGAAGCTCCAGGCCACCGAGAAGCGGGTGCGCGACTGCCTGTTCACCGTCTCGGCGCCGCAGCCGGACCAGCTGGTGGAGAAGGACGCCAACTCCAGCATGGTGATCACCTGGACCGTCGCGGCCGCCGGCGAGGGCCGCACCAAGGTCACCGTCACCGCCACCTGGCAGGGTGCCACCGGCATCGGCGGCTTCTTCGAGCGCACCTTCGCCCCCAAGGGCCTGAACCGGATCCACGACCAGGTGCTGGCCAACCTGGCCGCCGAGGTGCGCTGACCCCGGGATCCTGCCCGATCCGGGGGGAATCGCCCGGAGTTTCGAGCGGCTCGTCCGCCCGTACGAGCCGCAAGCCGTACGGGTGGACGGCCCACCACCTGCGGGTGACGCGGGCCGCTCCGCGCGGGGGAGCCACCCTAGGCTCGCCGCCGTGCATATGACGATCCTTCACATTTCGCAGCCGGTGGACGGCGGAGTCGCCCGCGTCGTCGTCGATCTGGTCCGGGGGCAGCGCGAGGCCGGGCACCGGGTGCTGGTCGCCTGCCCGCGCGGCGGGCGGCTGGCCGAGGAGGCCGCCGCGGTCGGCGCGCTGGTCCAGGACTGGCCCGCGGACCGCTCGCCCGGCCCGGCGACCGCCGCCGAGGCCTGGCGGTTGCGCCGGATCGTCCGGGCCGCCGGACCGGACGTGGTCCACCTGCACAGCGCCAAGGCCGGGCTGGCCGGCCGGCTGGCCGTGCGCGGCGCGGTGCCGACCGTCTTCCAGCCGCACGCCTGGTCCTTCGCCGCCGTGGATGGCGCGATGGCCGCCGCGACCCTGCGCTGGGAGCGCTTCGCGAGCCGTTGGGCGCACCGGCTGCTGTGTGTCAGTGTCCAGGAGCGGGCCGACGGCGTGGCCGCGGGGGTGCACGCCGACTGGGCGGTGGTGCCCAACGGCGTGGACGTCCGCCACTACGCGCCCGCCGACCGCCGGGCCGCCCGGATCGCGCTCGGGCTGGACCTGGACGCCCCGCTCGCGGTCTGCGTCGGGCGGCTGTGCCGGCAGAAGGGCCAGGACGTCCTGCTGGCCGCCTGGCCGGAGGTGCTGCGCCGGGTGCCGCAGGCCCGACTGGCGCTGGTCGGCGGCGGGCCGGAGGAGCAGCGGCTGGCGGAGGCGGTCCGGGAGTCGGCCGAGCCGTGCCGGGTCCGGCTGGTCGGGGATGTGCCGGATCCGCGCCCGTGGCTGGCGGCGGCCGACCTGGTGGTGCTGCCCTCGCGCTGGGAGGGGATGGCGCTGGCGCCGCTGGAGGCGATGGCGGCGGCCCGGCCGGTGCTGCTGACGGATGTGCCGGGGGCCCGGGAGTGCCTGCCGCCGGCGGAGCGCGCGCAGTCGGTGCTGCCGCCCGAGGACGCGGACGCGCTCGCCACCCGGATGGCCGAAGCGCTGTCCGACCCGATCGAGTGCGAGCGACGCGGTGCCCGACTGCGCGAGCACGTCGCGGCCCGCCATGACGTCCGCACGGTGGTCGAACAGGTGGACGTTCTGTACCGCCATCTGCTGGGGGCCGGACCGGCGGCCGGACGGCGCAGGACCCGTGTCCCAGAGCGGATCTGATCGTTTCACATGCCGTGAATCCCCGCCGTTTCCGGCGCCGGAGCATTCGCACCCTCAACCGGAAATGGACGAGGCGTTAAATCCGAAATAACTATTAATGGGCGGCTGGAATGAAACGGCAAGTCAACTTCCGGCGTACATGCCTACGTTCGGTATTGTCGGATTTTGCCTGCTTCGTTTCGATTTCACCCCGGGAGGTCCTGTCCGGGTCCTTCGCAGCCGCGTCCGTGGTGACCAGTCCTTCCGCGAACGGCCCCCTCGCCGGAGAACCGAAAACCGCCAGCGATAGCAGGTGCTGTCAGGACCGCGCCCACCGGGCCGGGACGGCCGCCCCGCGCCCATCGGTGCCGGGGCGCCGCCACCCCGGGTACACAGCAGGGGAGTTCGTGCACTGATGACCATTGACCACGACAGTGCGCCGCGATCCGGCGGGCCCCTGGCCGGACCGCGGTGGCCCGGCACCGGGCTGCTCGACCGGCCGACCGGTGCGGCGTACACCCGGGCGGTGCCGTCGCCCCGCCGGCACCGCCGGGCCGGCCGCTCCCGGCTCGCCCTGCCGCTCGCACTGGTCCAGGTCGACGTGATCGCGCTCTGCTCGGGCACCGGCATCGCCAACCGGGCGATCGACCCGACCGCCCCGCTCGCCCCGCTGCTCGGCGTCGCCGCCGTCCTGCCCCTGCTCCTGCTGCTCAACCTGGCCGGCGGCCTCTACCGCACCCGGCTCACCCTGTCGGTCCTGGACGAACTCCCCGCCCTGACCGTCCGCGCCGTGGTCGCCACCGCCTTCGCCGTCACCCTGGCCGGCTGCCTGGAAGGGCGCTGGCCCGACTGCGGCCCGGCCACCCCGGCCCGGCTCACCGTCCTGCTCGGCGCCCAGCTGCTGATCGCGGCCGTCGGCCGCGCCGTCCTCTACCACCTGGTCCGGCGGATCCGCTGCGGCCGCCCGGCCCCCGTCCTGGTGCTCGGCGCCGGCCGGCTCGGCCGCAAGGTCGCCGCCGCGCTGCGCGAGCACGGCGAGTACGGCATGCGCCCGGTCGGCTTCCTGGACGCCGACCCGCCGCTGCTGGCCGACGACACCGAGCTGCCCGTGCTCGGCGGCCGCGAGGTGCTGGAGCGCGAGGTCCGCCGGCACCGGATCCACCACGTGATCGCCACCGCCGGCGCCGCCGACGAGGCCGAGACCGCCGCCGCCCTGCGCGACGCCGTCCGGCTCGGCTGCCAGGTCTGGCTGGTGCCCGCGCTGCGCGAGCACGGCTCGCTGCCCACCGCCCCGATCGCCGGCGGCGACCACCTGTGGGGCTTCCCCTGCCTGCGCCTCGGCGGCCCGGCCATGCGCCGCCCCGGCTGGGCCGCCAAGCGCGCCCTGGACGTCACCGTCGCCGGGCTCGGCCTGCTGCTGCTCGCCCCCGTCCTGGCCCTGTGCGCCCTCGCCGTCCGCTTCGACACCGGCCCCGGCGTGCTCTTCCGCCAGCAGCGCACCGGCCTGGACGGCCGGGTCTTCACCGTCCTCAAGTTCCGCACCCTGCGCCCCAGCAACGAGCACGAGTCGGCGACCCGCTGGAACATCTCCCAGGACCACCGGATGGGCGCCGTCGGCCGTCTGCTGCGCAAGAGCTCGCTGGACGAGCTGCCGCAGCTCTGGAACATCCTGCGCGGCGACATGAGCCTGGTCGGCCCGCGCCCCGAACGCCCGTACTTCGTCATGCGGTTCAGCCAGGCCTACCCCGAGTACGCCGACCGGCACCGCGTCCCGGTCGGCCTCACCGGCCTCGCCCAGGTCAACGGCCTGCGCGGGGACACCTCGATCGAGGAGCGGGCCCGCTTCGACAACCGCTACATCGAGAGCTGGAGCCTCTGGCAGGACGTCAAGATCCTGTGCCGCACCGCGGCCCTGATGCTCCACCCGGACGGGAGCTGACCCCGCGTGGCCCTGATCGTTGCGTCCCTTCCCCGGCCCGCGTTACGGCGGGCCCTGCCGGCCCTCGCGGACCGGTCCAGCCTGCTCGCCGCGGCCACCGTCCTGCTGGTGTGCGTGCCTGCCCGGGAGAAGGACGTCACGGCGGCCGTCCACGTCACCGCCGCCGACGTCGCCTCGCTCGCCCTGGTCGCCCTCACCGCGCTCAACCTGCTGCGCGGGCGCCTGCCCGCGATCAGCCGCACCAGCTGCGCGCTGTTCGGCGGCATCGTGGTCGCCGCCGCCGTCGCCACCCTCGGCTCGATCGACCCGGCCACCAGCCTCACCGGCTTCGTCCGGCTCACCCAGGTGTTCGTCCTGGTGCCGGCCGCCGTGCTCTGCTCGCTGCGCGACCGCACCGACCAGCGGCTCGTCCTCGGCTCCTTCGTGCTGGCCGCGCTGATCCAGGGCGTGGTCGGGGTGAACCAGTACCTCACCCGCACCGGCGCCTCCTACGCCGGGCAGCCGATCCGGGCCGTCGGCACCTTCGGCGCGCTGGACATCATGGCGATGTCCACCGTGGTGAGCTTCGGGCTGCTCGCGGCCCTCGCCCTGGCCCTCGGCGAGCGTGGGGTCGGCGGCGACGCACGGCTGCGCCGGGCGATGTTCGCCGCCGCCGCCTTCCTCGCCTTCCCGCTCGCCGTCTCGTTCAGCCGCGGCAGCTGGATCGCCACCGGCGTCGCCGCCACCGTGCTGCTGCTGCGCGCCGACGCCCGGCTGCTGGTGCGCAGCGCCGTGCTGGGCCTGGCCGCCGCGGTCGTCCTGGTCGGCGGCCTGGGCCTCGGCGCCTCCGGGGTCACCGAGCGGCTCAGCTCGATCGGCTCCGTCTCCGCCGCACCCGACCAGTCCGTCTCCGACCGCTACGACCTGTGGGCCACCGCCGGGCGGATCTGGCAGGACCACCCCGTCCACGGCGCCGGACCGAAGGCCTTCCCCAGGCTCCGCGACAGCCACGCCCCGCTGCGGCTCTCCTCCGGCAGCGACGCCGCCGACTCCACCATCGGCTTCCAGCGCGAGCCGCTGCTCTCCCCGCACAACATGTACTTCCTGGTGCTCAGCGAACAGGGCCTGATCGGCATCACCGCCTACGCCGCGCTCCTCCTCGGCCTGCTGCTCGGCTGCCTGCGGCGCCGCCGCACGACCTCGCTGGCCGCCCTCGCGCTGCTCACCTGGGTGCTGGTCGACTTCCTGTACGCCGACATCGGCGGCACCACCACCGTGCTGACCTCCGTCGTCCTCGGCCTCGCGGCCCGCGCCGCCGTCCAGGAGCGGGCGATGCCCCGGTGACCACCGACCGGCCCGCCCTCGCCCCCGCCCTCCCGGCCCCGCGCAGCGTCCCCGCCGAGCCGCCCGCCGCCGAGCCGCCCGCCGCCGAGCCGCCCGCCGGGTCGCAGCGGCCGTCCCGGGGCGGCTTCCTCGCCAAGGCCTTCGGCGTCACCGCCGTGCTCAGCGCCGCCGGCTCGGGCCTCGGACTGCTGCGCGACCTCCTGCTGGCCCGCTACTTCGGCGCCAGCCAGGGCACCGACGCCTTCCTGGTCGCCTGGACCGTGCCCGAGACGGCCGCGCCGCTGCTGATCGAGGACGCCATGTCCTTCCTCATGGTGCCCGCCTTCGCCCTCGCCCTGGTGCTGCGCGAGGAGGACCCGGACGCCCCCGACCCGGTCCGCCAGCTGGTCCGCGCCACCCTGCCCGGGCTGCTGCTGGCCCTCAGCGGGCTCGCCCTGGCCGCCGCCCTCGGCGCCCCCCAGCTGGTGGAACTGCTCGCCCCCGGGCTGCCCGACCCGGGCCTGGCCGTCGACTGCACCCGGATCACCGCGATCACCGTGCTGCCCTTCGGCGTGGCCGGCTACCTGGCCGCCGCCCTGCGCGCCCACCACAGCTTCACCGCCCCCGCGGGCATCTACGTCGCCTACAACCTCGGCGTCCTGGCCCTGCTGTTCGGCTTCCACGGCGTCCTCGGGGTCCGCTCCGCCGCCCTCGGCGTGGCGCTCGGCAGCCTGCTGATGGCCCTCCTGCTGGTCGGCCCGTTCCTGCGGCACCTGCGGACCGGGCCGGCCCCGGCCGGCCGCACCCGGCGCAGCCGCAACACGCTGGTGCTGATGCCGCTGGCCCTGCTGCCGGTGGCCGCCTTCACGCTGACCCGGCAGGCCCAGGTCTTCGTCGAGCGCTACCTCGGCTCGGCGCTGCCGCCCGGCACCATCTCGCACCTCAACTACGCCGCCAAGGTCTCCCAACTCGCCATGACGGCGGGCATCCTGATCTGCACCGTGACCTTCCCGCTGGTCGCCCGGGCGCTCGCGGCGGGGGACCTCGGCGCGGCCCGCGACCGGGTCGAGAAGGACCTCGGGCAGGCCGCCGCGGTCGTGCTGCTCGGCACCGCCTTCCTGATGGCCTGCGCCCCCTCGGCGGTCTCGCTGCTGTTCGAGCGCGGCGCCTTCGGACCCGGGGACACCGCCGCCACCGCCGCCGTCATCCGGGTGTACAGCTTCGGTCTGCCCGCCCAGGCGCTGATCGGCGTGATGATCCGCCCGTACTTCTCGCTGCGCCCGGTGGTCCGCCGGGCCGACGACCCGCGCAGCGAGGACGGCGGGCGCCGGCTGCTGGACTGGTACCCGGTCGCCGCGATGCTGCTCGGCCTCGGGGTGACCGTCACCGTCGGGCTGCTCGCCACGCCCCGGTTCGGCGCGCTCGGCCTGGCCGCCGGCAACGCGAGCGGGATCACCGCCGCCGCCGCGCTGCTGCTGCGCGGGCTGGTGCTGCGGGGCATCCCGCTGCGGCTGCGCCGGGTGCTCGGCGGCCACGGCCGGCTGGTGCTGGCCGCCGCCGGGGCCGCCGCCGTGGGCGCCGCCGCCGCGAGCCTGCCCGCCGACCCGCTGCTCTCGACCCTCTCCGGTGGCCTGACCGTGGTGCTGGCCTTCGCCGCCCTCGGCACCGGGCTCCGGGCCCGCGAGGTGCGCGGCCCGGTGCTGGCCGCCGCCCGGGCCCTGGGACTCGGGCCCGACCAGCGGGCCCTGAACCTGCCAACCGTCGCCGACGAAGGGAAGTTTCCCCATGGACGATGAGCGGGGATCCATCCGTTCGGCACAGGCGGGGGTCACCGACGCCCCGCCCGACCGGGCGCGACTGCCCAGAAGCCGCCGCCCGGTCGGCGAACCCGCCCTGCCCGGCTCCTCCTCACCATGGATCCTGATGTACCACTCGGTGGCGGTCGAGGAGGAGGACCCGTACCAACTCACCGTCAGCCCCGAGCGGTTCGCCGAGCAGATCGCCTGGCTGCACCGGCGCGGGCGGCGCGGCGTCTCGGTCCGCGAGCTGATGCGGGCCCGCGCCCACGGGCAGGACGACAAGCTGGTCGGTCTGACCTTCGACGACGGCTACGCGGACTTCGCCCGGTACGCCGTCCCGATCCTCCAGGCGTACGGCTTCACCGCCACCGCGTACGTGGTCGCCGACCTGCTCGGCCAGGACAACGGCTGGGACACCGAGGGCCCGCGCAAGCAGCTGCTCACCGTCCAGGAGGTCACCGAACTCGCCGCCGCGGGCTGGGAGATCGGCTCGCACGGCCTCGGCCACCGGGCGCTGCCCGGGCTGCCCGCCGAGGTCCTCGGGGTGCAGACCCGGGAGAGCCGGCGGCTGCTGGAGGAGGTCGTCGGCGGCCCGGTCACCGGCTTCTGCTACCCGTACGGCGCCGTCGACCGGCCCGCCGCCGCGGCCGTGCGCGAGGCCGGCTACGACTACGCCTGCGCGATCGCCCACTCCCCGCTCACCGGCCGCTTCGCGCTGCCCCGCTGCTACGTCGGCGACCGTGACGGCGCCTGGCGGCTGCGCGCCAAGAAGGGCCGGCACCTGATGCGCGACGTGGTCACCTCGCTCAAGCGCGGACGGGGGGAGCGTCGGCCGTGAAGGTGCTGCACATCGTCACCGGGCTCGCCTCCGGCGGCGCCGAGCGCCAACTGCACCTGCTGCTGCGGCACTTGCCGCCGCACCAGCGCTGCGAGGTGCTGGCGCTCACCAACCCGGGCACGGTCGCGGACGCGCTGCGCGCCGACGGCGTGACCGTCCACCACCTCGGCATGCGCGGCAACCGGGACCTCGGCGCGCTGCCCCGGCTGGTCCGGCTGGTCCGGGCCGGCCGCTACGACCTGGTGCACACCCACCTCTACCGCGCCCAGCTGTACGGCCGGCTGGCCGCGCGGCTCGCCGGGGTGCGGGCGGTGGTGTCCACCGAGCACTCGCTGCACGCCGGGGTGATCGAGGGCCGCCCGGTCACCCGGGGCGTCAAGGGCCTCTACCTGGCCGCCGAACGGCTCGGCAGCACCACCGTGGCGGTGTCCCGGCAGGTCGCCCAGACCCTGCGCTCCTGGGGCGTCCCGCCGGCCCGGATCGAGCTGATCCCCAACGGCATCGACACCGCCGGCTACCGCCGCCCGCCCGCCGAGCGGGCCGAGGCCCGCCGCCGGATCCGGGCCGAACTCGGCCTGCCGGACGGCAGTTGGGTGGTCGGCGGGGTCGGTCGGCTGGTGCCGGGCAAGCGCTTCGAGGTGCTGCTGGCGGCACTCGCCGAACTCGACCCGAGGACCAGGCTGCTACTGGTCGGCGAGGGCCCCGAGCGGGCCGGGCTGGAGCGTCGGGCGGCCGAACTCGGCGTCCGGGAGCGGCTGGTGCTCACCGGCGAGCGGGACGACGTGCCCGACCTGCTGGCCGCGATGGACGTGCTGGCCGCCCCGTCCACCGCGGAGACCTTCGGCCTCGGCGTCCTGGAGGGCCTCGCGGCCGGGCTCCCGGTCCGGCACAGCGCCTGCCCGGCGCTGGACGAACTGCCGCCCAGCGCCGCCCCGCAGGCCCGCCGGATCCCCTCCGAGCCCGCCGCGTACGCGGCCGCGCTGCGCGACCTGCGGCAGCTGAGCGGCCACATCGCCGACCCGCTGCCGCACCCCCCGGCCGTCGGCCACTACGACATCGCCCGGGTCGCCGCCGACCTGGGCGCCCTCTACGACCGGCTGGCCCGCGCCTGACCCGCCCGCCGCCGGACCCCGCCGTACCAGACCCAAGGAGCCGCACCATGACCACTCCGCGCCGAAGCGCCCGCCTCCTGGTCCGCCGCTGGTGGCCGGTGGCGCTCGCGGTGCCGCTCGGCGCCGCGGCCGGCGCCGGGTACGCCGTCGTCTCGCACCCCTCGTACGCCGCCAGCGCCTACGTCCTCGTGGTGCCGCAGAACCCGGGGGAGGCGTCGACCGCGACCAACTTCGCCCAGGCGTACGGCCGGCTCGCGGGCCAGCCGCAGGTGCTCGCGGTCGCGGCCGCCGAGACCGGCCACACCCGGTCCGAGCTGGAGACCCTGGTGTCCGGGACGACCTCCCCGGACGCCCCGATGATCGAGATCACCGGCACCGGGAAGCGGGCCCAGGAGGCCGCCCAGACCGCCGACGCGGTGGCCCGCTCGCTGGTCGCCTTCGCCAACACCAGCAGCAAGGACACCAACGTCCGGCTGGTCACCCTGGCCCCGGCCGCCGAGCCGGACAAGCCGACCACGCCCTCCGCCAAGCTGGACGTCGCGGTCGGGGCGGCGGCCGGGCTGCTGCTCGGGTCGCTGGTGCTGATGACCCGCCGGCGCGGCGGCCCGGACGGCCCCGGGGCTCCGGTGGCCCCGACGGCTCCCGGGCCGACCGGGACCGCCGAGCCGACCGGGACCGCCGAGCCGACCGGGACTCCCGAGACCACCGCCCCGGCCCCCGCCCCCGCCGCGCCCCGCCCGCGGGCCGAGGAGCCGGCCGGCAAGGCCCGCCCGAAGACCGGGGCGACGTCCGAGCCGGCCGCCGAGCCGAAGACCGAACCGAAGCACGAGCCGAAGCACGAGCCGAAGACCCGGGCGAAGGCCGGGTCGAAGCCGGCGCCCGAGCCCGCCGCCGCGCCCGCGCCCCCGGCCGAGGAGAAGGCCGCGGCCCGGAGCGGACGATGAGCACCGAGGCCCGCGCCGCCGACCTCCCGGCCCAGTCCGCCGCGCCCGGCTGGACCACCGAGCTGCGCCGCGAGGACGACGCGCTGGACACCGTCGCCGAGGAGTGGGACGACCTGGCGGCCCGCTGCCGCACCGCCACCTTCTTCCAGGCCGCCGCCTGGCAGCGCTCCTGGTGGCGCCACTACGGCCGCCCCGGCGCGCTGCTGGTGGTGCTGGTCCGGCGGGACGGCCGCCTGGTCGGCGCCGGTGCCTTCATGCGCCGCGGCGGCCCGTTCGGCGGCCTGACCGGCCTCGGCGCCGGGCTGGTCGACTACGGCGACGTCCTCCTGGACGACGACTGCGCCGACCGGGCCGCTGCCGAGTTCGCCGCCGCCCTCCCACTCACCCGCTCCTGGCACTGGCTGGAGCTGCGCGAGGTGCACCCCGAGGCGGCGGTGCAGCGGGTGTACGAGCACTGGCACGGCTCCCGCCGCCGCCACGAGGACTCGCTCTGCCAGTACCTGCCGGCCGTCCCGATGGAGCGGCTGCTCAAGCGGGTGCCCGGCAAGACGGCCCAGCGCAGCCGGGTGAAGCTGCGCAAGATCGCCGAGGCCGGGGTGCAGGTCCGGTCCACGCCGGTGGAGGAGGTCCCGGCCGCGCTGGAGGGGCTGCTGCGGCTGCACTTCCTCCAGTGGCAGGAGCGCGGCGTCACCGCCGAGCACCGCACCGAGCGCTTCGCCCGGCACCTGACCGAGTCCACCACCGGCCTGGTCGCCACCGGCCGGGCGGCCGTCCACCAGTTCCACCTGGACGGCGAGCTGGTCGCGGTCAACCTGCTGCTGCTCTGCCCCTCCTTCGGCGGGCTGTACATCTACGGTGCCCACCCGGCGCTGCGCGAGCGGCTGGACATCGCCGGGCTGCTGTTCAACGCGGCCCTGGAGGAGACGGTCGGCGCGGGCATCCCGGTGCTCGGCCTGCTGCGCGGCCAGGAGCCGTACAAGCAGCGCTGGCGGCCGGACCGGATGCCCAACCAGCGGCTGCTGCTGGGCCCGGCCGGAGCGGCCCCGGCGGTCGCCGCCCGGGCCGCCGCGGTGCTGGCCCGGCAGGCGGCGGTGCACCAGCTGCGCACCCGCTTCCCCGAGCTCAAGGAGGCGCTGCTGGCCCGCCGCCGGGCCTGACCGCCGCTCAGCGCCGGGACGGCGTCCGGGCCGGGGAGGGGCTCGGCGAGGCCCCGCCCGACGGGCTCGCCGTGGCGGCGGGCACGGTGGCAGACGGGGTGGCGGCGGGCACGGTGGCCGACGGGGTGGCGCCCGACGGGGTCGCCCCCGGCGCCGTGGGCAGGACGGGCGGGGTCGGGGCGACCGGCACGATCGGAGCGGCGGGCGCCGTCGGCACGACCGGTGGCGCCCCCCGCGAACCCGCCATCAGCTGCTTGAACGCCGCCGCCGAGCGCGGATTGCTCCGGCACTGGAAGAAGCCGTGCGGGCAGTAGTCGGTGACGGTCTGGTAGGCGGTGTCGTGGGTGCGCATCCAGTCGACCATCCGCCGGACGAACTCGGGGTTGTCGCCGTTGCGGAACAGCCCCCACTCCGGGTACGAGACCGGCTTGCCGTGCTTGGCCGCGAACTCCACCTGGTCCTGGAGGCCGTACGGCTCGCGCACGTAGTCGTCGAAGGTGCTCCCGGCCGGCTGGTCGTAGCTGTCCGTGCCGACGATGTCGACCACGTCGTCGCCGGGGTAGCACTTGGTCCACGGGATGGCGTCCAGGCCCCGGTTGGGGGTGAAGTCGAAGCGGAACCGCTGCCCGGGCACCGAGCGCATCACCCCGACGATCCGGCGCCAGTAGGCCTTCCAGGCGGTCGGGTCGGGCTTGCAGCGGTGGGTGTAGGTGATGCCGTTCATCTCCCAGCCGAGGGTGAGCACGGTGTCCGCGCCGCCGAGCGCCACCAGCCGGCGGGCGAGCCGCAGGAAGTGGCTGTCGAAGTCCCCGCGGGCGCCCTGGCCGAGCAGCCTGGCGACCTCGCCGTCCGGCACGTGCGCCTCGTTGGGCACCAGCATCGGCACGCCGAGCACCAGCAGCCGGGACGGGTCGGCGAGCCGCCACTGCGACCACAGGCCGAGCACCACCGGCTCGCCCTCGATGTCCGTCCAGCTGTTGCCCGCCAGGTAGGTGTGGCCGACCTGCATGTTGGCGTCGCCCAGCCACTGGGCGTACTTGCCGATCTGCGGGATGTAGTTGTCCCAGGAGCCGACGAAGGCGCCGAACGGCGGCTCGTGCCGGGGCCGCTGGACCGGCGGGCGGGGGGCCGCGCCGCGCGGCTCGAAGGCGTCCGAGGAGAGGCTGTGCCGTTCGGTTCCGCTGAGCGGCGTCCCGGTCGGGACACTGGCCGTGGCCATCAGCAGCAGAGCGGCGGCGGCCAGCGTCAGGCGGCCCATGCGCATGGTCTCTCCTCCGGACGTCGCGGGAGCGGGGCGGGCGGGTGACGACACCGACGGACCGTCGCGCCACGCTCGCCGACAGTAGGCCCGGGGGAGGACGGAAAAGCCGAATGTCACCCTAAAGTGGGCGATATTCGAACGCCGTCTGCCGCAACACCCGTCCGGCCCGGCCCCGTGTATCAGCTCTGTAACGGTCCGGCGGGGTCCGCGGAGCCCGCCGCGCAGCGCCCCGCCGACCGGCCGGGGAGCCGACGGCGCAGGTCGGCGGGCGGGCGCACCGGACGGGCGCGCACCGTCCGCCGTGCGGTCGGCGGTGGGCCCGGACGGCGATTCCGAGCTGACTCGCCCACCCGCCGAAAGGTACGCTCCGGCCGTGTCCTGGAAGCCGCCGCGTGTCCTCACCCCCCGCTCGATCCTGCCTGCCCTGGCGGTGATGCTGGTCCTTGCGGCCGGTGCTGCGGCGCACGCGAACAAGCCGGTGCCGTTCGGCGACCGGGTGGCGGGGCCGGGGGACGCGGAGGCGACGCCGGTCAACTCCCAGTCGGTCAGTTCGGCCGACCTGGACCTGCGGGTGGTCGGCCCCGGCCTGGAGGCGTACCACAAGCAGACCGGCGAGCGGGCCTGGACGTACCGCCGCGAGGGCGCCGAGGCGCTCTACCTGGCGATGGCCGGGGACAACGCGATCGTGGTCTGGGACGACGGCCTGGTCACCTCGGTACGCCCGGGCGACCACGAGGTGCGCTGGCACCGCGCCGTGCCCGGCCTGGTGGACTACCTGCGCGCCGACGGCGAGCCGGGCGCCGACAAGCGCACCGACGCCCAGCGCAAGGACACCGCCAAGCAGCGGGCCGCGGCCGCGCTGCACACCGTGCAGCGGGACGGCTCGCCCTGGCTGGCCGTGGTGACGCCGACCCTGACCATGGGCCTGCGCGACGCCGACGGCGACCTGCGCTACAACGACCGGCCCTCCAACGGCTGCCTCTACGACCCGCTGCGCACCGTGCACACCGACTACGCCGTGCTCATCCCGCGCACCTGCACCAACAGCAGCGGGGTGGCCGTCTCCGGCGGCATCACCGGCTACCGGCTGGACAGCAACGGCTGGTCGATGATCACCGGCCCGGCCGCGACGGTGAAGGCGCTGGACGCCAGCCGGGTGGAGATCACCGACGGCCCGATCGTGCCGCCCAAGGTCTTCGACACCAAGGCGGCCGCCCCCGAGACCGGCTGCGCCAACCCGGACGCCCCGTTCGCCGCGGTCCGCCCCCAGGGCGGCTGCGCCGACCCCTCGGCGAGCCCGGCGGCCACCGCCCCGGCGAGCCCGGCGGCCACGCCGCAGCAGTAGTCGCGGGAAGCCGGCGGGTACCCCCGGGCGGTACGCCCTCGGGGCGTTTCGCGCGGCCCGGTAGACTGGCCGTCATGGCTATCTTCTCCGGGCAATAGCGGGTGGCGGCGCCCAGTTCCAGCGCGCCGACCGCCGATGAAGCCCCCTTCCCGCCGCCCGGGTCCGTACCCGGCCGCCCGCCAACGTCCCAGGAGCAGTCCCAGCCATGATTTCCGCCAACGCCCTCGAGCTGCGCGCCGGTGCCCGGATCCTGATCGAGTCCGCGAACTTCAAGGTCGCCGCCGGCGACCGGATCGGCCTGGTCGGGCGCAACGGCGCCGGCAAGACCACGCTCACCAAGGTGCTGGCCGGTGAGGGGCTGCCCGCCGCCGGTACCGTCACCCGCTCGGGCGAGGTCGGCTACCTCCCGCAGGACCCGCGCACCGGCGACCTGGACGTCCTCGCCAAGGACCGCATCCTCTCCGCCCGCGGCCTCGACACCGTGCTCAAGAAGATGCGCGAGAACGAGGACCGGATGGCCAACGGCAAGGGCTCGACCCGGGACAACGCGATGAAGAAGTACGCGCGCCTGGAGACCGAGTTCCTCACCAAGGGCGGGTACGCCGCCGAGGCCGAGGCCGCCACCATCGCCGCCGCGCTGGGCCTGCCGGACCGCATCCTCGGCCAGCCGCTGCACACCCTGTCCGGTGGTCAGCGCCGCCGCGTCGAGCTCGCCCGGATCCTCTTCTCGGACTCCGACGTGCTGCTGCTCGACGAGCCCACCAACCACCTGGACGCGGACTCGATCGTCTGGCTGCGGGACTTCCTCAAGACGTACAAGGGCGGGTTCATCGTCATCTCGCACGACGTCGACCTGGTCGAGACGGTCGTCAACAAGGTCTTCTACCTGGACGCCAACCGTTCCACCATCGACGTCTACAACATGGGCTGGAAGCAGTACCAGCAGCAGCGCGAGGACGACGAGAAGCGCCGCAAGCGCGAGCGGGCCAACGCGGAGAAGAAGGCCGCGACCCTGAACGCCCAGGCCGACAAGATGCGCGCCAAGGCGACCAAGACCGTGGCCGCGCAGAACATGGCCCGGCGCGCCGACAAGCTGCTCGCCGGCCTGGAGCAGGTCCGGGTGAACGACAAGGTCGCCAAGCTGCGCTTCCCGGAGCCGGCGCCCTGCGGAAAGACTCCGCTGACCGCCAGCGGCCTGTCCAAGTCGTACGGTTCGCTGGAGATCTTCACCGACGTCGACCTGGCGATCGACCGGGGGTCCCGGGTCGTCGTGCTGGGCTTCAACGGCGCGGGCAAGACCACCCTGCTGCGGATGCTGGCCGGGGTGGAGCAGCCGGACACCGGCGAGGTGATCCCGGGCCACGGCCTCAAGATCGGCTACTACGCCCAGGAGCACGAGACGCTCGACCCCGAGCGCAGCGTGCTGGAGAACATGCGCTCGGCCGCGCCGGACACCGACCTGGTGCAGATCCGCAAGATCCTCGGGTCCTTCCTGTTCTCCGGTGACGACGTGGACAAGCCGGCCGGGGTGCTCTCCGGCGGTGAGAAGACCCGTTTGGCCCTGGCCACCCTGGTGGTCTCCTCGGCCAACGTGCTGCTGCTGGACGAGCCCACCAACAACCTCGACCCGGCCAGCCGCGAGGAGATCCTGGGCGCGCTGCGCGAGTTCTCCGGCGCGGTCGTGCTGGTCACCCACGACGAGGGCGCGGTCGAGGCGCTCGACCCGGAGCGGATCATCCTGCTGCCCGACGGGGTCGAGGACCTGTGGAACCCGTCGTACGCCGACCTGGTCTCGCTGGCCTGACCGGAAGTAGACGCCGGATCCGCTTTTCGGCCCAGAATATCTAGTCCTTTCGGCGTGTCCGGGAATGAAGAAGACCCGGATTCCGTTTAAGCACTTCCCGTCGGCCCGCCACTCGAACGTGGTCGGGCCGACGCTGCTGATCAGCTATTTCTCGGCATTCGGCGGCAGCCGCCCGGGGGCGTGCACTCTGCGTGAGCGCCGTGGTGCGCTCGGATCACCACCGCAGGACCACGCATTTGCGACATCGACCTTGTCGAATGGGTGGCCAGGACGCGGTGGATGGGTGATCATGGGAATCTGACCGAGCAACGCTACGAGGAGGCACGGGTGGCCGAGACTCTGAAAAAGGGCAGCCGGGTGACCGGTGCCGCGCGTGAGAAGCTCGCGGCCGATCTCAAGAAGAAGTACGACTCCGGGGCGAGCATTCGCGCTCTCGCGGAGGAGACCGGTCGTTCGTACGGCTTCGTGCACCGGATGCTGAGCGAGTCCGGAGTGATCCTCCGGGGCCGCGGTGGTGCCACGCGGGGCAAGAACAAGGCGACTGCCGGGGCCGGGTCCTGACGGTCCGTCATCTCTGAGCTGGATGGCGCGGCGGCCTGACGCCGACCGAGGAGACGACAGCCGACCACGGCTGGGCGTCCGCCCTCGGGTCGAGTGGACCGGCCGCCGATCGTCATGTCCGCCCCCGGGTCCCGGGGGCCGTTCCGATCTTTCCGGGCCGGGGCCCTGCCCGTCCGCGCCCAGGTTTGTTACTCTCCGGTAGCCAAGTCCCCCGCCACCGGAGGTTCCCGCATGACCGCCCCCGCCACCGACCCGCAGGCCCCGAGCTGGGAGCGGGACGGCGTCCGGCTGGAGATCGACGGCGAGCTCGCCGTCGTCACCCTCTGTCAGCCCAAGCGGCGCAACGCCCAGTCGCCCGCACTCTGGCGCGCCCTCGCCCAGGCCGGCCGCGAACTGCCCGGCAGTGTGCGGGTGGTGCTGCTGCGCGCCGAGGGGGTCTCCTTCTCCGCCGGACTGGACCGGGCCATGTTCACCCCCGAGGGCATCCCCGGTGAGCCCACCTTCCTGCAGCTGGCCGGCTCCGCCGACCAGGAACTGGACGACGCCATCGCCTCGTACCAGGAGGCCTTCACCTGGTGGCGCCGCGCCGACCTGGTCTCCATCGCCGCCGTCCAGGGCCATGCCGTGGGGGCCGGCTTCCAGCTCGCGCTCGGCTGCGACCTGCGGGTGGTCGCCGACGACGTGCAGTTCGCCATGAAGGAGACCTCGCTCGGGCTCGTCCCCGACCTGGCCGGCACCAAGCCGCTGGTCGACCTCGTCGGCTACGCCCGGGCGCTGGAGATCTGCGCGACCGGCCGCTGGGTCGGCGCCGAGGAGGCCACCGCGACCGGGCTGGCCAACCTGTCGGTGCCCGGCGCCGAACTCGACGCCGCCGCCCGGGACCTCGCCGCCGCCCTGCTGGCCGCCCCGCGCGGGGCCGTCACCGAGACCAAGGCCCTGCTCCAGGGGGCCTCCGGACGGTCGTACGAGGAGCAGCGTTCAGCCGAACGGGCGGCGCAGGCCCGCCGGCTGCGGGAACTCGCCGGGATCGGCGACTGACCCACCCGCCACCGCGCGGAGGCCCGGCCCCGGGGGAGCACCCCGGAGCCGGGCCTCCGGCGTTCCCGGGGTGCGTTCGGCGGGCGGGGCTCGTGGCGGAATGTCAGAGTTGGGGAGGTTTGCGATATAGCTGGAGCCGCTACGAGGGAGATGCGCCCCATGCCTGACACTCCGACGCCCGCGACCCTGCACAAGAACCCCGGTGGCGGGCCCACCCCCGGTCCGCCCTCCGGTGCCCGGCCCGCGCACGGCACGGGCGGCGACGGCGGCCGGCCGTCCGGCGAGCGCGGCCGCACGGCGCTGGCGGTCGGCGTGGTGGAGAAGATCGCCGGAATGGCCGCCCGGGAGGTCTCCGGCATCCATGCGCTGGGCTCCGGGCTGGCCCGCACCTTCGGTGCGATGCGGGACCGGGTCCCCGGCGGCAAGTCGAGCATCGGGCGCGGGATCAAGGCCGAGGTCGGCGAGAAGCAGACCGCGATCGACATCGCCCTGGTGGTCGAGTACGGCGTGGTGATCCCCGAACTCGCCCGCCAGGTGCGGGAGAACATCATCGACGCGGTCGAGCGGATGACCGGCCTGGAGGTCGTCGAGGTCAACATCGCGGTCAACGACGTCCACCTCCCGGACGAACCGGAGTTCGAGGAGGAAGAGGAGCCGATGGCGTCGTCGGGGCAGCGGCCCAGGCTCAAGTAGCGCCCGGCCGCGGGGACCGCCCGGGGCATCGGTGGTCGCGTTCGTGTTGGCGTTGGTGTTGGTCTTGGCGTGGGCGTTGGCGTTCGGTGGAGCACGAGGGAGTAGCGGATGAACCTGGCCATCGTCGGCCTGGTGGTGGGCATGGCCCTCGGCTTCGCCGGGTACTTCGGCGGGTTCGCGGCGTTCCTGCTGGTGGCGGCGCTCGGGCTGGTCGGCTTCGTGGCCGGGCGGCTGCTGGAGGGCGACATCGAGCTCGGCGACCTCGGGGACCTGCTCCGCGGCCGCGACCGGCGGCGCTGATGGGGGCCGTCGTACCGGCCTCCGGTCCCGTCCCCGGTTCCGTCTCCGGTTCCGCCCCCGGCCCTGCCGCTGGTGCGGTGCGCCGGGGGCGGTTGCGGATCGCCGACCGGGTGTTCGAGCGGATCGCCGGGCAGGCGGCGCGGGAGGTGGTCGCCGAGGCCTGGGTCGGGCGGTCGGTGAAGGGGAAGCCGCCGCGGGTCTCGGTGGCGCGGCCGGGCAGCACGGTGACCGTCCGGGTGGCGGTCGAGCTGCCGTTCCCGGCCGACCTGGCCGGACTCGCCCGGCGGGTGCGGGACCGGGTGGCGGCGCAGGTGAACGGGCTGACGGGGACGAAGGTGTCCGAAGTGGTCGTGGTGGTCGAGAAGTTGGTCGCCGGGGGAGCGTGGTGAAGGGGGACGCGGTGGCGGCTCCGGGGGAGGGAGTGGGGTCGGAGTCGGAGGTCGGGTCGGGGGCAGGTTCGGGGTCGGGGGCGGGGTCGGGGCCGGGGTCGGATGTGGTGGGGAAGGTGCCCCGGTTGCGGTCGGCGCGGGCGGCGGTGGCGGCGCTGGTCGCCACGGTGGTGTTGGTGGTGGCGGGGGCGCTGCTGTACGACGCGGTCGCGGTGCGGGCCGGGCAGCGGGCCCGGCGGTGGCGGGCGCAGATCGCGGACGAGCTGGCCACGCGGCACCTGGACGACCTGTGGGTGCTGGTCGGCGCCGGGGCGGCGGCCCTGATCGGGCTGTGGCTGCTGTGGCTGGCGTTCACGCCCGGGCTGCGGCGGTGGCTGGTGCTGCGGCCGTACGGCGGGACGGGTGCGGCGATCGAGCGGGCCGGGGTCGGGCACCTGCTGGCGGACCGGGCGGCCGGGCTGGCGGGCATCGAGCACCTGAGGATCAAGGTCGGGCGGCGGCGGGTGCGGGTGTCGGTGAGCGGGCCGGTGGATCCGGCGGGGGTGCAGCGGCAGTTGCGGGAGGAGTTGGCGCGGGTGGGGTTGGCGCGGCCGTTGCGGTTGGACGTGCGGTCCTGGCGGGGGCCGGCGGGTGGTGGTGCGGGCCCGGTCGGCGCGGCCGGTGGGGTGGCGGGCGGTGCCGTGGCGGATGGTGAGACGGACCGGCCGGGGGAGGAGGGGAGATGAGTAGGACGGTCGTCAACCGGGTGCTGCTGGCGGTGGTGGGGGCGGTGCTGGTGGGGGTCGGGGTGCTGGTGCTGGCGGGCGGGTTCGACCTGTACCGGCGGCTGGGGGTCGATCCGCCGGGGTGGTGGCCGTTGACCTCGCCGGACCAGCCGGTGGTCAGTGCGCGGTCCCGGGTGCGGTGGGTCGGCTCCTCGTGGTGGTGGCCGACGGTGATCGGGGGGTTGTCGCTGCTGGTGCTGGGGATGGCCTGGTGGCTGGTGGCGCAGCTGCGGCGGACCGGACTCGCCCACATCACGGTGCCGACCCCGGGGGCGCGTGGGCTGCGGATGCGGGTGAACTCGCGGGCGCTGGAGGAGGCGCTGGAGCACGGTACGGCGGTGCTGCCGGAGGTCGAGCGGGCGGGGATCCGGCTGGTGCGGGCCCCCGGGCACCCGCGGCTGCGGGGCGCCGTACGGCTGACCCCGGGCGGGGACCCGGTCGGGCTGGTGGAGCACTTCGAGGACGGGCCGCGGGCGGACGCGGTACGGAGCCTGGGGCTGGCGGAGCTGCCGGCCGACCTGCGGATCCGGGTGCTGCAGGAGGCTCCCGCCGGGGGGCGTCGGGCCGGACGGCGGCGGGGGCGGCGGGAGCGTCGTCAGCTGGAGTAGGGCGGGGGTGGAGGTGGAGGTGGGGGCCGGGGTGGGTCAGAGGGAGCGGAGGGCGCCGCCGTCGACCGGGACCATCAGGCCGGTCAGGTAGGAGGCGGCGGGGGAGAGCAGGAAGGCGGCGACCTTGCCGAACTCCTCGGGGGTGCCGTAGCGGCCCAGCGGGATGCCGGCGCTGTGCTGGGCGCGGGCGGCCTCCGGGTCGGGGGCGAGGGCGTCCAGCTCGCGGACCCGGTCGGTGTCGATCCGGGCCGGGAGCAGGCCGAGCACCCGGATGCCGCGCGGGCCCAGCTCGTCGGCGAGGCCCTTGGCGGCCATCGCCAGACCGGGGCGCAGGCCGTTGGAGATGCCGAGGCCGGGGATCGGCTGGCGGACCGAGCTGGAGAGCACGAAGCCGATCACCCCGCCGGAGGGGAGGGCGGCGGCCGCGGTGCGGGCGAGGCGGAGGGCGCCGAGAAAGACGGACTCGAAGGCGTCGCGCCAGGCGGACTCGGGGGTGGTCTCGACCGGGCCGGCCTGCGGGCCGCCGACGCTGATCAGGATGCCGTCGAAGCGGCCGAAACGGGAGTTGGCCTCGGCGATCAGGCGGTCGGCGGTGTCGGGGGCGGCGTTGTCGGCGACCAGGCCGTGGGCGGTGCCGAGGGTTTCGAGCTCGGCGACGGCGGCGTCGACGGCCTGCTGGGTGCGGCCGCTGATCAGTACGTGGGCGCCGTCGGCGGCGAGTTCGCGGGCGGTGGCGAGGCCGAGGCCTCGGGTGGCGCCGGTGACGATGTAGGCCTTGTTCTTGAGTCCTAGGTCCATGGGGGACATTGTGCCGTTGAGGGGTGCCGCTGCGCGGGGCTGGGGTGTGGGGGTGGGCTTTCGGGAGGGTGGGTTGGTCCGGGGGCGGTTCCGGGGGTGGGCGCTCCGGGGGCTGGATGA
>NZ_JBVHYH010000107.1:19674-23113 GCF_055569135.1 Kitasatospora sp. NPDC029367 | reverse complement strand
CCCCGAAGGTTGTTCTTTTTTCTTTTTTTTTCCGCCTTTTTCCCCCCCCCCCCCCCCCTTTCTCTCCCCCCCCCCCCCCCCCCCTCCGGCCCCCCCCCCCCCCCCCCCGCGCACCCAACGCCAGAGGCAGGACGCCTGAAGATCAGAATTCCCCGATTCCGCCGGATCAGAGCCGGCCTGACCGTCGTCGCCATGCTGGTGGCCGGCGTGTCGTTCTCCGCAGGCCAGGCGTCGGCCGACGTGCACCCCTTGGCGTTCCAGATCCAGAACAAGGCGACCGGGCTGTGTCTGGTGGGGACCACCGACACGGGTGCGTGGCCCGTCGCACTCCAGCCCTGCGGCAGTAACGACAACCAGTACTTCGTCACCGGGTACCAGACCCACATCATCGACGGCTCCATGTACTACGGCGGTTCCTGCCTGGCGACGGACGGGTCCAAGGTCCTGACCGTGGGCTGTGGCAGCCACGACTACGGGCTCGCCTGGATGGAGCTCGACGCGACCGGTGCCTGGACGACCATCTCCAGCCCCAAGGGCTGCTACCTGAAGGTCGCGCAGGGCGCCCCCGTCTGCAGGCCCGGTTTCCAGGGCGATGACGCCCAGTGGCGCATGATCAGGACGCACTGGGACCACCACAAGGGCACCGAAGCCGGCAACGGCCGCGTGAAGTGGGCGGACTTCTGGGGCCGGGGCAAGGACGACTACGTCACCATCGGCGCCACCGGCGCCGTCACGGTGTGGCAGAACAACGGCGGCGACGGCCGCGGTGACTGGGGTTCGCCCGTCCAGGTCGCCAGCGGCATCACCGCGGACCCCAACCGCGTGCGCTTCGCCGACTTCGACGGTGACGGGCTGCCCGACTACATCGCCGTCAACCCGGACGGCTCGGTGCACGTCTACCTCAACCGCGGCGGCGACACCGGCGGTGGCTGGCAGGACATGGGCGCCGTCGCCACCGGCCTGACCACCGACCTCAGCCGGGTGCGCTTCGCGGACATCGACGGCGACGGCCGGGCGGACTACAACGTGATCAACCCGGACGGCTCGGTCACCACCTACCTCAACCGCGGCGGCGACACCGGCGGCGGCTGGCAGGGCATCGGCACCGTCGCCACCGGCCTGACCACCGACCAGAGCAGGGTCCGCTTCGCCGACCTCGACGGCGACGGCAGGGCCGACTACACCGTCATCAACGGCAACGGCTCGCTCACCGCGTACCGCAACGTCGACGGCCACGGCCAGTGGTCCTCCATGGGGCAGATCGCCACCGGCGTCACCACCGACCAGAACGCCGTCGTCCTCGCCGACTTCACCGGCGACAACCGGGCCGACTACATCACCACCAACCCGAACAACTCGGTCAACGTCTACCGCTACGACGGCGGCAGCAACTGGACCAACCTCGGGCAGGTCGCCACCGGCGCCTGACACCCGTGACCGGTGCCGGCCACCGTCACCGGCGCCTGGGGGGGCTCCGGTCCGTCAACCGGAGCCCCCTTTGAGAACGAACGACCGCACGTCATGGGGGAGACCTTGAAACGCATCCTGGCCCTCGGCCTGAGCACCCTGCTCGCCGCGGCCGCCGCACCGGCGGCGCACGCCGCCGCCCCGGCCGCCGCCACCGCGCCGGCCACCACCGCCGCGCCGGCCACCGCCACCACCACCGCCGTACCCTCGCTGCGTGTGATGCCGCTCGGCGACTCGATCACCGCGGGCGCCGGCAGCGCCACCGGCTCGTCCTACCGGGCCCCGCTGTGGAACCTCGTCGCCGGCCAATCCCGTTACACCGTGAGGTTCGTGGGATCCCAGGCCGGCGGGCAGCTGCCCGACCTCGCCCACGAGGGCCACTCCGGCGACATGGTCGACGACCTCCGCGCCGGCATCGACCAGTGGCTCGCCGCCGCGCACCCGGACGTCGTCCTGCTGCACATCGGCGTCAACGACCTCGACCGCAGCACCGACCCGGCGCACACGCCCGACCGTCTCAAGGCCCTCCTCGACCGGATCTACGCGGACCGGCCCGGCATCGCGGTGGTCATGGAGGGCGTGATCCCCACCACCCAGGGCCTCCAGGCGTCCCCGGCCGTCTACAACGACCGGGTCCGGCGGCTGCAGGACGTCGAGGCCCAGGCCGGGAACTCCTTCCGGTACGTGGACCCGCCCGCCCTGAGCCCCGCCGAGATGTCCGACCGCCTCCACCCCGACGACAGTGGCTACCGGCGGATCGCGCAGGCCTTCTACGGCGGGCTGGACCAGGCGTTCTCCGACGGTGTGGCGCAGGCATCCGTGGCCTCGAACACCGCCAGCGAGTCGGGCGGCCTCGGCCGCGTCCGGTACGCGGACTTCGACGGGGACGGCAGGGCCGACTACCTCACCATCGGCGCCAACGGCGCGGTCGACGTCTGGCTGAACAAGGGCGGTGACGGGCGCGGCGGTTGGCAGCAGCTCGGCCAGGTCGCCACCGGTGTGACCACCGACCCGACCAGGGTCCGCCTGGCCGACTTCGACGGGGACGGCAGGGCCGACTACGAGGCGATCAACCCGGACGGCTCGGTCCGCGTCTACCTGAACAAGTACAGCGGAGCACAAGGGAGTTGGCAGGACCTCGGCCAGGTCGCCACCGGTGTGACCACCGACCCGACCAGGGTTCGCCTGGCCGACTTCGACGGGGACGGCAGGGCCGACTACGAGGTGATCAACCCGGACGGCTCCGTGCACGCCTACCTGAACAAGTACAGTGGCGGGCAAGGGAGTTGGCAGGATCTCGGGACCGTCGCGAGCGGCCTCACCACCGACCAGAGCCGCGTGCGCCTGGCCGACTTCGACGGGGACGGCAGGGCCGACTACGAGGTGATCAACCCGGACGGCTCCGTGCACGCCTACCTGAACAAGTACAGTGGCGGGCAAGGGAGTTGGCAGGATCTCGGGACCGTCGCGAGCGGCCTCACCACCGACCAGAGCCGCGTGCGTCTGGCCGACTTCGACGGGGACGGCAGGGCCGACTACGCCGTCATCGACCCCAGCGGCGCCGTACGGATCTGGTTGAACCGGGGCGGCGACACCGGCGGCGGCTGGCTGGGCATCGGCCAGGCCGCCAGCGGGCTCACCGCGGACCAGAACCGGGTGCAGTTCGCCGACTTCGACGGCGGCGGCAACGCGGACTACATCCGCACCGACCCGCCGTCCAACGCCGCTCTCGTCTACGCCTGGAACGGCGGTGACGGCCACGGGGGCTGGACCGGCCTCGGCCAGGTGGCCGGCGGAGTGCCCACCGGCTGACCGCACGAGCCCGTGCACTGCGAGCCAATGCACTGCGAGCCCGTGCCGCCCTGTGCCCGTGCCGCCCTGTGCCGGGGCTGTCCTGGGGGGGGGGGGGGGGGGGGGGGGGGGGGGGAGGGAGGGGGGGGGGGGGGGGGGCGTACCGGGGGGGTGGGGGGCG
>NZ_JBVHYH010000107.1:0-19664 GCF_055569135.1 Kitasatospora sp. NPDC029367 | reverse complement strand
ACCCACGCCTCGCTCTCCCCCCCCCCGCCCCTCCCGCCCTCCGCCTCTCCTGCCCCCCCCCCCCCCCCCCCCCCCCCCCCCCCCCCCCCCCCCCCCCCCACGTTCAGCGCCGCACGTTCCGGAGCTGTTCGAGGCCGTCGAGGCTCTGCCGGAGCAGGGCGGGGATGGAGTGGTCCCGGCTGATCCCGGCCGCCTGCTCGAAGCAGGCACGGGCCTGCGGGAGCCGGCCGACGTGGGCATGGGCCCGGCCGGTGATGATCAGGCAGTCGGCGATGCCGCTCATGTCCCCCAGACCGCGGCGTATCGCCAGCGACTCGTCGAGAGCGGCGAAGGCGTCCTCCTGCCGGCCCAGTCCGATCAGGCAGTCGCCGATGCTGGCGAGCGTCGCGGCGACGTGCGTCAGGTTGCCGCGGGCCCGGCAGGCTTCGAGGACCCGGCGGAAGTGGGTGTGGGCGGCCTCGAAGTCCTCGTTGTGCAGGTACGCCGCGGCCAGGACCGCCCGCACCCTGATCGCACCCTCCTCCGCTCCCGTCGCCTGCTGGAGGGCCCAGGCCTCCTGGGCGTACACCAGGGCCCGGCCGCCCTCGCCCCGCCGGCCCAGGGCCATGGACAGGTTCGCCAGGACGGTGGCCCGGCAGACGTCGTCGTCATGTCCGCCGTCGAGGACGGCGAGTGCGGCCCGGGTGGTCTCGATCGCCTCGTCGTTGCGGAAGGCCATGCCGTGGGAGGCGCCGAGCCGACGCAGCGTCCATGCCTGGCCGAGGCGGTCCCCGTGCTCCTCGGCGGACCGCAGGGCGAGGTTCAGGCAGGTGTCCCACTCGCCCGTCCACCAGAAGGTGTTCGCGTACCCCGTGAGCCAGATCGCGAGCCGCCAGCTGAGATCCGGACGGGAGGAGTCCGCGGCACGGCGGATCGCCTCCTTGACGACGGGCAGTTCCCGTCGGCACCAGTCCAGGGCGTGCTGGGGGTCGGTGAAGGCGGGCACCGGTGCGGCGGGAGGCTCGGCCAGGCGCGGCGCGCCCGCCGCGTCGATGGCCGTGCCGGCGGCCTCCAGCGCGAGCGCGTACCAGACGCCCAGCCGCAGCGCGGCCTCCTCGCGGGCCCCGGCGGGCTCCTCCGCCAGGGCGCGCTGGGCGGCGAACTCCCCGAGCAGGTCGTGGAAGCGGTAGCGCCATGGCTCCGGTGTCTGCACCAGGTGGACGTCCGCCAGCAGTTTGAGCAGGTCGGCGGTGTGCTCCCGAGGCCGGTCCAGCAGGGCGGCCGAGGCGTCGACCCCCAGCGTGTGGCCCGCCCACAGGCCCAGCAGCCGGAAGGCCCGGGCGGCCTCGCGCTCCAACGGGTCCTCGCTGTCGCGGATGGCGAGGTAGCTGGCGGCGAAGGTCGTCTCGACGGCCAGCCGCCCCGCCGACAGGGCGCGCAGCCGCCCCCGGCTGTCGTCCAGGCGCGCGGCCAGGGTGCCCGGGCTCCAGGCCGGACGGGAGGAGAGCCGGGCGCCGACGATGCGCAGGGCCAGGGGCAGGCCCGCGCAGGCGGCCAGCAGGCGCAGCGCACCGTATGGGTCCTGCCGGATGCGCTCGGGCCCGCAGAGCCGGGAGAGCAGGGCGCGCTGCTCCTCGACGTCGAACGGGGCCAGGCAGAGCCGGGCGCCCGCGGGGAGGTCGGGGAGGGCGTTGCGCGAGGTGACGATCACGGCGCTGCGGCAGCCGCCCGGCAGCAGGGGCTCCACCTGGGCGGCGTCGCGGGCGCTGTCCAGCACCAGCAGGACGCGGCGGTCGGCGAGGGCGGTGCGCAGCAGGGCGGCCCGGTCGTCGGTGTCCTCGGGCAGGGGCCTCGCCGCGGCGCCGGGACCCGAACGGCGGTCGGGGCGCTCGGGGAGGTCGTCCAGGGCGGCGAGGAGGACGGCGAGCAACTCGTGCGGGTCGCGGGCGGGGGCGGCGCCGAAGCCGCGCAGATCGGCGTGGAGCTGGCCGTCGGGGTAGGGTGCCGGACGGCGTGGGCGGCCTGGACGGCCAGGGCGGTCTTGCCGATGCCGCCCATGCCGGAGACGACCGCGACCCGGGGGAGGGCGCCGGCGGGCTCGGCCGTGAGGAGCTCGGTCAGGGCTCGCAGGTCGCCTTCCCTGCCGGTGAAGTCAGCCAGGGCGGCGGGGAGTTGGGCCTGCGGACGGATGGTCCTCGCGGGCCGCCCGGGGACGCCGGGTTCCTCACGCCCGTTGCGTTCGCCGCGGCCCTCACGGCCCTCGCGGCCCTCACGGCTCTCACGGCTCTCACGGCCCTCACGGCCCTCACGGCCCTCACGGCCCGCGCGTTCCCCGTACTCGTCCTCGTCACGCAGGACCTGCTCATGGGCCTTCCGGACGGCGAGCCCGGGCTCGATGCCGAGCTCCTCGACCAAGGCGCGGCGCAGCCGCTGGTGGACGGCGAGGGCCTCGGAGCGCTGCCCGAGACGGTGCAGGGCGAGCATCAGCTGGGCGTGGAAGGCTTCGTGCAGCGGGTGCTCGTCCGTCAGCCCGGTCAGTTCGGGCACCAGCCCCCGGACGTGACCGAGGCGCAGCTCCGCCTCGATGCGCCACTCCAAGGCCTCCAGACGGGCCTCCTGCCACCGGCGGCGCGGAATCTGCGCCTCGGGGAGGTCCGGGAACTCGGCCAGCGGCACGCCGCGCCACAGGGCGAGGGCCCCCGCAGACTCCTCCCGTACGGCGTCCCAGTCCCCCCGCAACAGCGCCTCGCGGGCCCGCCGGACACCGAGGCCGAAAGCCTGGACGTCCAACTCGCCCCCGGCGACCTCCAGGAGGTAGCCGAGCGGGGTGGAGCGCAGGCGTTCGCCGTGCTCGTCGCCCAGCTGCGCGCGCAGGCGGGCCAGCATGTTGTGCAGCGAGGCGTTCGCGGAGGCCGGCGGGTCGTCTCCCCACAGGGCGGTCCTGAGCCGGTCCATCGGGACGGGCCGGCCGGGCTCCAGCAGGAGCACGGCGAGCAGCGTGCGGACCTTGGCGCCGCCGACCGCCCGCTCCCGGTCACCGATACGGACGAGGAGCGGGCCGAGCAGGCTGAAGTGCATGGTCGATCCCCCGGTCTGACGCACCGCGCCGGCTGTCCGTGCGCGGTGATCACGGACACCGTAGGGGACGGCTGCCCGGGGTGTTCAAGAGGGCTCACCTCAGGCGGTGCCGCTCCTCGCCGGTGCCGCCGAGGTGGGCGACGGGCCGGCACGCCTTCGCGGTTTTCGTCCGTGCCGAGGCCGCCTCCTCGGCCACGGCAGGGGGCCGTGAAGGTGACGCTTCCTCAGATGCGCCCGACCTGCCAAGATCCGCTGGTGAAACACGTGACTCACCGTCTCCATCCGGCACAGATACGCCGTCAGTGGATCTTCTCGACGCTCTTCCTGGCCGGTGGTGCCTACCTTCTCCACCGCGGTTCGTCTGTCCCGACAGAGGGCCGTGCCGTCGTCGTCATGGCGTTCGGCGCTCTCCTGATCACCGGTGGACTCCTCCAGGTGAGGGGCGCCTTCAGCAGCGTGAGCTTCGACGAGCGCGAGATCTGGTGGACCGGGGCGCTGGGCTCCCGCAAGAGGTTCGCCTGGGCGGACATCACCAACGTCGAAGTCGGCAAGAACCGCAACCGCCCCGATTCCGGGGACGTCGTGCGGGTCACCCACCGGGAGCACGGCGACTTCAAGCTTCCTGCGGTGATCGGCATGCCGGGCGCCTGGCGCGACCCGGACTTCGAGACCAAGGCGGCCGGCATCATCGCCGCCTGGCGTGCGGCGACGGCCACGGCCGAGCCGGCGACGTAGTCGGGCAACTGCGCCCCGGCCCCTCGCCCGCCTTCGGGCGAGGGGCCACCGCTCAGGACCGCGTCACGCGCCGTACCCAGCAGCGCCGGCTCGATCCGGCCGGGCGGCCGGCCGAGCGCGGTCCATCTCCAGGGACTCCTCGCGGCCGGTCCCGCACCGCACGGGACGATCCGCCCGGGCGGTCAGGTGGACGGCGTACACCTGTTCCAACAGGACGGCGTACACGACGGCGTGCGGCGCGATGTCCCGGCCTGCCACGAGTGTGGCGGGTCGGTGATTCGTTGAGTCGTGGTGTTCCCGGGCTGGGGGTTCATAGGTTGGTTGAGAAGGATCAGGCCGTGGTGGGGTCGGGTTCGGGACGGGAAGCCGGGTCCGGAGGGTGTTGCTGGCTGGGTATCAATGTGGTTTGAACTGCATGTTTTGGTGTTTGGTTGAGAACTTTCGGGTCGCGTGAGATGTGGTGGGGATTTCCGCAGTCTGGATGAGAGCCCTGTATGCGTCGGGATGGCTCGCGGGCCTTGGGGTTTCAGTGGGTGTGGTGGCGGGTCCAGGCGGTGAGGAGATCACGAGGCAGCGGGGTGAGGTGGGGCAGGTCGAGCGCGCGGGCGGTCGTGTTGAGGAAGGTGTGGACGGCCGGGTGGAGGCGGCCGTGGCGGGGTGAGGGGAACGGCCTGGTGGTGGCGATGGTGCGGGCGAGGGTGACGGTTTCAGGGTAGGTGACGGCGTCACGGGCCAGGAGTGTCCAGGAGCCGGTCACGGGCTGCACACCGGGGTTGGTGGCCTGGAGGAGCCGTCGGCGTTGCCGCCAGCGGGCGGTCAGGGTGGTGTGGGTGGAGTGGTCGTGCCAGCGGGTGGTGATCGCGGCGGCTCAGGTCCACGCGTCGGCGGCGTCTGTGCGGCGTTGTAGGCGCTGGTGGCCAGCGTGGGCACGGGTGAGTTCGGGGAGCGCGTCGGTTCGCAGGTTGTGGTGGGGGCCGGCGGCCCAGCGGCGGTGGCGTGGGCAGAGCCTGGCGTGGTCGGGCAGGTAGGTCAGGGCTTGGCCGGTGGTGCCGTGGGTGCGGCGCAGGGTGCAGGCGGGGCACGCTCGCGTGGGCGCCTCGTGGGGATTGAGCCTGCGCCAGACTGCGTGGCCGCCTGTGCGGCCCGGGTGCGCGGGGGCCTGGGGGTGGGTGTCCAGGCGGGGCAGGGCGTGGGCGAGGTGCTGGTGGGGGACGC
This sequence comes from Kitasatospora sp. NPDC029367, assembly GCF_055569135.1. Classification (NCBI taxonomy): domain Bacteria; kingdom Bacillati; phylum Actinomycetota; class Actinomycetes; order Kitasatosporales; family Streptomycetaceae; genus Kitasatospora; species Kitasatospora sp. NPDC029367. The sequence continues at coordinate 14,657 of NZ_JBVHYH010000107.1, read as the reverse complement.
GGGTGAACGCGGCGAGGTGGTGCTGTGCCGTGTGGTCGAGGTGGATCTCGGATCCTCCTGGTGACGGGCCGGGTCGGCCGGAGGTGGTGATGTTCAGGCCGTCCAGGAGGTAGGGCGGGGGCAGGTGGTGGGCCCGGGCGAGGCGGGTGAGCCAGGAGGCGGTGCTCTCCGCCGGCAGGGGCCGGACGTCTTGGGTGGTGGGCACGGGGGCGGGCAGCGTCGTCGCCCGGGACAGGTGAGCGGTCACCTCGGGCCGGGCGGTCGGCGTCGGGCCCGGTGGGTGGGGCGGTGGTGTTCTTCGGCGAGGTGGTCGAGGGTGATCGCCTCAAGGGAGGTCTTGGTGATCTTCTCGGTGCCGTCGACGATGGCGGTGATCGCGGCTTCGCGGATGAGACGGGAGAGGCTGCCGATCCGGCCTGCGGTGCGCTGGTGGAGGTAGGGGGCGAGTCGGCGTAGGGAGCCGGGGCGGTGGTGTGTGAGGTCGAGGGCGTTCTCGAACGCGGCCACGGTGGACCGGAACGGGGTCTGGTGGCCGTGGCGGGCGGGCAGGGGGTCGCAGTCGATCAGCGAGGCGCGCCCGGCGAGCTGGGCGCCGCGCACCCCGGTGAACAGCGGGGTGTCGGTGACGTCGACGCCGGCGTACACGAAGGTGGCGGGCAGCCGTTCGGTGAGGTCTTTGAGGAAGTCCGCGGCCTCGGCGCCGCCTGTGGTGCGGGGGTTGAGGCGGTGGATCTCGTCCACGAGGACCAGGCTGACTCCCAGGCTGGTGTACATGCTGCAGACGGTCGTGGTGAGCAGGGCCTGGGTCATGCGCGGGCCGACCGGCAGGCCGACGAAGCGGGCGAACTCGGCGGCCAGGCTCTTGGCGCTCGCTCCGGGCGGCACCAGGATGTACGCGACTGGCGCCCGCCCGGGGATGGGAGTGCGGGACAAGGACCGCTGGTGCAGTTCGTAGGTGCGCCCGACTTCCTGTAGGGCGGTGCTCTTGCCGGTGGTGGGCGGTCCGGTGACGATCAGTCCGGGCCGTGCGGTGCCGTCCTGGTGGCGCCCGAGCAGTGTGAGGGTTCGCACGCTGGTGGTGATCTGGTCCAGGGCCGGGGTGCGGACGACGACGAACCGGGAGTGGTAGACCAGGCGTTGGGCCGCGCTGCGCCGGGGCTTGTCCGGTGAGGGCGGTGCGGGCCGTTTGCGGTCGACGAAGCGCCGCCATTCCTCCCACGTGGTGGGCGTCGCGGTCCCGGCCTGGACTGCGGGCTGGCCGGCGGTCGGGGTCACCACTGCTGCGCCTCCTCGGCCGCGTCGTACAGGCCGAAGCTGGTGTCCACTGCATCCTCATCGTCCAGTTCGTCCTCGTCGTCCCAGGCGAGGTCGGCGTCGAGGCCGTCCTCGTCCTCCTCACCCTCACCGCGCGGGTGCGGACTTCCTGGCGGTGACATCGGTGTGGGCCACGGTTCGGCGGCGTCGAACAGCGCCGCGGGGGCCTCGCCTTCCCCGGCCGCCGTCTCGGACCGTGCAGCGCCGGCCCGCCGCGGCCTCGGAACAGCCGACCCGTGGTCGTCAGGCTGCTGCCCGGGGCCTGAGTTCTCCGGGGCGGCGGTCTGCTTCTGGCGCCTCGTCTTCCCGCGTCCTCGGGTCTGTCCGCCCGGGTCCTCCACGGCACCGACGGGCCCACCGGGCCCGCTGGTGTGGTCGTGGGGGAGGGCGGCGGGTGCGTGGCGGGTGATCAGAGCGTGTTCGCGGGGGTGGGTGGTGCCGGTGCGGGCGCGGCGCAGGAGGTCGTCGAGGGCCTGGGCGAGGTCGGCTTCGTGCCGGTCGCGGTCCCCGCCGCCGGGCGACGGTGTCCTTGAGGTGCTGCCACAGCTGGTCGCCGAAGGGCTGGTGGACGTGGTCGGCGTGGATCCACGGGATCGCCGTGAAGGCGCCGTCGCCGAGGCGGACCCAGATCCGGCGGGCGTCATGGGGGTTGTGGTGGACCTCCCACCGGTCCCGCTGCGCCGTGGTGCCGGAGGGCTGGCCGCGGTAGTCGGTGAGCGCGGGGTGGTCGTAGGTGCGGTGGTTCAGTCGGATGCCGCGTTCGGTGATGGGCTTCCATACGACGGGCAGCAGTTCGATGTAGTCGTCGCCGGTCAGGGGGAGCGGTACGTGGCCGGTGGCGCCGAGCATGGCGCCCCACATCTCGTTCGGGGTCAGGGCGGTGGCGGGCATCGAGGGGTGGCGCAGTCCCTCGGTGGGACGGTTCTGCCACTCGACTTTACCGACCGCGAGTTGTGCTGCCCGTGATGTCCGTCTGGGCCTGTGACATGGACGTCGCGGGCTCGTTTACCGACCGGGACCGGGACGTCGGTCATGTTCCGGAGTCGGTACGGAGGACGAGTGGGACGGCACGTAGTCATCAGGGATTTGAGGGTCCAGCAGATCGAGCACAAGGGCGGGCGGCGGTCCTGGACGATCCTCTGGCCCGAGGGCACGGTGCACGCCGAGGCGGACCGGTTCCTACGGCAGCACGACGGCTCGGGCACGCAACGGACCTACGCGTATCTACTGGTGGACCATCTGCGCTGGCTGGAGCGTGAGTGCCTGACCTTCGAGCTGGTCCAACTGCGCGACTTGGAGCGGTACATGGGCATGGTCGGGGCCGAGGTCCGTATGCCGCTCGGGGAGCCGTGGCGGGTGGGCAAGCGCCCCTACGGCCGGTCCGCCGTGTCGGCGGCGGCCTCCTGCCTTAAGGGCTTCTACCTGCACCAGGCGTCCCTCGGCGTCAACGTCGAGCTCGGCGAGAAGCTCGACGGCACGCGGCTGCCGTCCCGGGTGGACCGCCGCCGCTCGCTCCTCGGGCACGTGAAGACGGCCATGCCCGCGAACCCGCTCGCGCCGAAGGGGCCGCACCGCCGGCATCCGAAGATGCTGCCGGACGGTTCCCGTGAGCGGCTGCTGGAGACGGTGAACTCGGCCCGGGACCGGCTTCTGGTGACCTGGCTGGCCGACGGCGGACTTCGGATCGGCGAGCTCTGCGGGCTGCACCTGGTCGACCTCCACCTGCGCGAGAACGCGGCCTGCGGTGAGTGCCGCAGCCCCCACCTGCACGTCTGCCACCGCGCGGACAACCTGAACCGGGCCGAGGCGAAGACCAAGCACCCCTGGCGGATCGAGCACGGCACGATCACCGGCGGCCTGATCAAACGGGTCAGCCCGGCGATGGTGCACACCTACTTCGACTACCTCACCGGCGAGTACCCGAGCGGTGCCCGGCACGGCATGCTCCTGGTCCAGCTGCACGGCGCCGACGCGGGCCGGCCCTGGGCCCCGGTCGGGGCCCGGCGGATGCTCGGCCGTGCAGGGAAGCGCGCCGGACTCGGCACCGTGAAGCCCCATGCTTTCCGGCACACCTTCACCTCCGCCGTCCTCGACGCCGCCGACGGAAACCTGCTAATCGCCCGGGACGCCGGCGGCTGGGCCTCGGCCGCCACGGTCGACGAGGTCTACGGCCACGTCGACATCCACGATCCCGCCTTCGACGCGGCCCTGCGCACGGTCTGGGGTGAGCCGAAGTGACTGTGACGTCCCTGCTGCCGCAGCAGGACACCCGCACCGGCCGGGACCGGCTGGAAGTCCTCACCGCGCTGATCGGTGCCCCATCGTTCGACCCGCTGTTCCGCCCCGACATCGTCAAGGTCCCGCCGAACCATCCCGTCTACCGGTGGAACTGCCTGGCCGCGGACTGCGAGAGGTCCACGATGGGGCACGGCGACCTGTGCTCGGCCCACGAGATGCTCTGGCGCGAGCACCGCGACCGTGGAGGAACGCGAGCCGAGTTCTTCCGCGCCGCGCCGCCCGTCGGTCCCGGTGAGGGGGTCGAGCAACGGTCGTGCCGGATTTGCCCTGGGCGGCCCGCCCGTCACCTCACGCTGGAGCTCTGCCACTACCACGAGTACCGCTGGTATCACCATCGCGACCGGCACGGTGACGACGCTGACTTCGACGCCTGGCTCCTCGATCAGAACTCGCTGCCCGGCTTCGGCAGTTGCCGGGTCCAGGTCTGCCCGGAACTGGCGGATTCCCCGCTCGGTCTGTGCTTCCGCCACGACCGCCGCTACCGCCGACAGGGCAGGCCAGGGGGAGCGACCTTGCCCTCTCAGTGGGGCAACCGCTACGGCCGGCGCGGCCTGGCCGCGCCGGCCAGCTACGATGACGAACACGCCTTCGAGCGCTGGTGCGCGAGTGCCCCGGCGGTGCTCCGGCCCGCGCAGGTCAACCTCCGGGGGCTTCATCCGCTGCTGCGGGCCGAGATCAAGTGGGGCCTGTTCGCCCACACCCAGAAGGCACACGGCCGCTGGGAACTGGTCACCTGGCAGGGCCTGGCGAACTTCGCCCGCGAGCACGGTCTCCGGTCGCTGACAGACGCAGGCCCCGAAGAGGAACGGCTTCTGCAGAACGCGGTCAGCCGTGAGGCGGTCCACATCGTGCGGGCCGTGACCGGCTGGCTGCACCCCCTCTACGTGACGCCGGCCGAGACGCGCGAGCTCGGATACATCCTCACCGAGCACTCCGGGCGGAAGCTCACCGGCCGCTCGGTCCAGATGGACCTCACCGGCATCTCCCAGCGGTGGCTGCGCGATCTGATCTGGGACCACTTGGTCGCGATCCTGCGTTCTCCCAGCTGCCCGCGCAGTGGGGGCACCTTCGACGACATGCGCCGCGCTGGTCTGGAGCTGAGCACTTTCCTGGAACTCCATGCTCCCGCCGGCGGCCACGACCCGCAGGTGCTGACGGCCGAGCACATGCACCAGTTCGTCGCCGACCAGCGGCAGCGCGAGCGGGACGGTCTCGTCTCGCTGGCGGCCAGAGGCGTCTACGGCAAGCCGTCGATCGTGACCGCCAACACCCGACAGCGCGTCTTCCACCGCACCCGGCGGCTCCTGCGTGGGGCCCTGGAGTCGGGAGAGGCCCAACGCCTCGGCCTGGACCGGGCCTTCATCGCCGCCATGCCTGCCCCAGGGCGGATGGTCAGCCACTCTCGGTCGCCGTTCGCCGACGGTGTCGCTCGCGCGCTCGCCGACGAGACCAACCTGCGCAGGCTCGCCGAGTCTTACGACCCGTTCGACCGCGGCCTGCGGGACGCCTGGGAGACGATCATCGTCACCGGCCGCCGCTGCGGCGAGGTCCTCAAGCTCCGTCTGGAGTGCCTCGGCCGCTACGGCGGACTGCCGATGCTCTGGCACGACCAGACCAAGGTCGGCAACTACGATCAGGCCCTGCGGATCCCCGAGCGGGTCCACCAACTCCTGGAAGCACGCCAGCGCAAGACCCTGACCCTGTTCGAGACCCGCAACAACCGGCCACCCACCGTCGAGGAACGTGCCCAGATGGCGCTGTTCCCCACGAACATCCGGAACCGCGACGGGCGCCAGCCGCTGTCCTACAAGTGGTTCCACAAGGGCTTCAAGCTCTGGATCGACGAGCTCGACATCGGCCGCTGGGTCCCTCACCAGGCCCGGCACTCGCTGGCGACCAGCCTGCTGCGGGCCGGGGCCAGCCTGACCCACGTCCGCCGCTACCTCGGCCACGTCTCCGAGAGGATGGCCGAGCGCTACATCCACCTGACCCAGTCCGACCTGGAGGACGTCCTCCAGCACGTCTGGGTCGCCGGCCCCGGGAGCGCCAACCCCGGCGAACTCCTTACCGAGCCGACGACCTCGCTCACCCGCGAGCAGGCCCAGGCCATCGCCGTCGACCTTTCTCGCCGCAGCACCCCGGCCGAGGGCGGCTTCTGCACCTTCCAGCCCGTCGTCGACGGCGCGGCCTGCCCCTGGAACCTCGACTGCCACAACTGCGACAAGTTCGTGCTCTCCGGCGCCGACCTGCTCTACTGGCGGCGCAAGCGCGAGCAGTGGCGGCTGCTGGCCGAAGGCGCCCCCGACGACGCCACCGCTGACTACCTCCACCGCTACTTCGAGCCCACTGCCCGCGCCATCGACGGCCTGGAGAAAGCCCTCGCGGGACTCGGCTTCCTTCACGACGCCCTCGCCCTGGACCTGCGCAAACCACAGGACTACTTCCACCGGATCTGGTCCACCGCCTTCCGCGCCGCCGACCTCGCCGACGCGGGCAACGACGAACAGGACGAGTACAGCGATACCTGCACAGCCGCGAACAACGACCCTGAACAGGAAGTTCCATGAGCACCACCACCATTCCCGAGCCCCGCACCGCGGCGGCCCTGGTCGCCCGCCGCCGCAAGACCGAGACCGCACTGGAGCGGGTCCACCAGGCCATCGGCAAGCTCCGACGCGAGAAGGCCCAGATCAGCGTCGCCGCCGTCGCCCGCCGGGCGGATGTCTCGCGGACCTTCCTCTATGACAACGTCGAGGCCCGAGCAGCGGTCGCCGCGGCAATGGCCGAGGCTGGCGAACGCCGGACCCAGGTTCTTGCCGAGCAGGACGACGAGCGCGAGGCGACCTGGCGCGAACGTGCCCTCAACGCTGAGGAAGGTCTCAAGACCGCCCAGGCCGAGATCCTCACCCAGCGCACCCGCATCGGCGAACTCCTCGGCCAGATCCGCGACTTGCAGGCCGAATGGACCGAGGAAGCCATCCAACGGATCACCACCGAGAACACCACACTCAAACAGCGCGTCCGCCACCTCACCGTCGACAACCGCACCCTCGACGAGCGGCTCAAGGCCGCCCGCTCCAACCTCCGCTTCCAAGACCGACGCGTCGCCGACCTCGAAGCCCGCATTGCAGAATCGGACCGACAACATGAGTAGGTGTTTTCGGACACTGGGACAGGGATCAATCGAAGTGGGCGAGGCCAGGCTCAGCAATTCATGGCTCGCATCGCTACCGCGTCACCCCAGTCGCGTCACGCCATTCAAGGGAACGCGTCGAGGTGACACCTTGCGATAGCAGATCCGCCAGCCGTCGCCTGTGCGCACCACAGTGTCGTCGTAGGTCACGGATCCGCACGTCCCATCTGCTTTGATGCCCAGCCCCTTGGATCGGACGGACACTTGGTCGTCCTGAGGAGGGGCGATGACGATATTGGTGACGTGGTGCGCGACAGGATTGGCGTCGCCCAGTGCCAGCGCGGCTTCCCTGACGGCCACCACCCCGGCGAGTCGGCCCTGACCGAAGTCGGTCAGGTCGTAGATGACGTCGGAGGTGAACAGCTTCTCCAGTCCGTCCAGGTCACCATCATCGACCACGTGCCCATGTGACGAGATCAGCTCTGCGATGGCCAAGCGGTCTGCGAGCGTAATCTCCATGTGGTCTCCTCCCTCGGTCCGGTCGTTAGCTGGGTGATGATGCCATGGCGCCCAAGACTCAGCGTCGCAGGGCGGTCTCCCGATCCATACGCGACAACTTCTCGGGGTTGCGCACCGCGTAGAGCCCGGTGATGAGACCGTCGTCGATGCGCAGCGCCATGACAGTGTCGAGCTCGCCGTCGAGGCGGACAACCAGCGCCGGGCAGCCGTTGACGGATGCCGGCCGCAGCGACACCGCGGCAGCGATCCTGCCCAACACGTGAGCCACCGGCTCGGCCCCCACGACGGGCGTCAGCGCGGCCCGTACGACTCCGCCGCCGTCACCCAAGAGGACAACGTCCGGCGCGAGGATGCCGAGCAGGTTCTGCAGATCGCCCGTTTCGATCGCCTGTTGGAACGCCTCGAGCGCGCGGCGGGTCTCGGAAACGGAAACGATCCCGCGCGGCCGGCGCGCGGCGACGTGAGCTCGTGCCCGGTGGGCGATCTGGCGGACCGCGGCCGGACTCTTGTCGACGGCTTTGGCGATCTCGTCGTACTCGAGGTCGAACACCTCGCGCAGCACGAACACCGCCCGCTCGGTCGGCGCGAGCGTCTCCAGCACCAGCAGCATCGCCATCGAGACGCTGTCGGCCAGCTCGACGTCCTCGGCCACGTCGGGCGCGGTCAGCAGCGGCTCGGGCAGCCAGGGGCCGACGTAGGACTCCCTGCGGCGCCCCAGCGTACGCAGCCGGCTCAGCGCCTGGCGGGTGGTGATCCGGACCAGGTAGGCACGCTGGTCCCGCACAGTGTCGAGGTCGACGCCCACCCACCGCAGCCAGGCCTCCTGCAGGACGTCCTCCGCGTCGGCGGCCGAGCCGAGCATCTCGTAGGCGACGGTGAAGAGCAGGTTGCGGTGGGCGATGAACGTCTCGGTGGCAGAGTCCATGCGGCCGCCCGGAGGGAGCGGCTCGGGGGCGTCCGTGGTGTGCTCACTCAATGCCGGCTCCTGCCCTTCCGTTCTCGGATGTACCGCACACGAGACGCCGGTCCCCACCGCTTTGTGACACCCGCAGCCAGTGGTGCACGTCACATCGCCGCGTCGTCACAAGGACCGGGCTATCGGCATCTTGTGTCCGTCCCGTGCGGCTGCACACGACACCACGAGTGAGGACCGACCGATGGAACCCCGATTCAACCTGTTCGACAGCCCGACCGCCGCGAAGGTCGCCAAGCGGTTCTACAACGCCTCGTTGGCGCTCCGGGAGTCGACGCTGCCGAAGACCGTGCAGGAACTGGTGGAGTTGCGCGCCAGCCAGATCAACGGCTGCGGCTTCTGTGTCGACATCCACACGAAGGAGGCCGCGGCCGCCGGGGAAACGCCGCTGAGGCTCAACCTGGTCGCCGCCTGGCGCCACACCACCGTGTTCACCGAGGCCGAGCGTGCCGCTCTAGCGCTCACCGAGGAGGGCACCCGGCTCGCCGACGCCGACCAGGGCGTGTCCGACGAGACCTGGGCCGAGGTACGCAAGCACTACGACGACGACCAGGTCGGTGCGCTGGTGTGCCTGGTCGCCATGATCAACGCGGCCAACCGGATGAGCGTGATCCTGCACAACCAGGGGGGCTCTTACGAGCCCGGCATGTTCGCCGCGCTCGACTGAGTGCGACGGTTGGAAGACTGGGCACTCATGGGACGGCCCGTCCACCGTCCCGGTGGACGGGCCGTCCCATGAGATCACCGCGGCCTTCTTCGCGCAGGACACGCTGAAGTAGGCGCCCTGTGCGCCTTCATCGACGCGGAGAAGGCCACCGACACCAACTCCGGCGGCTTCAGCGTGGCACTGCTGTGCCGCGTCCTGGGCCTGCCGCGCTCCACCTACTACGCGCACGTCGCGGCCGCCCCGGCCCGGCGGGCACGGCAGCGAGCCGAGGAGAAGCTGGTGGGTGAGATCCGGGTCCTGCATGCCGGCTCGCGCGGTGCCTACGGCGTTCCCCGAGTCCACGCGGCCCTGGCGCGGGTTGGCCGTGCGGTCAACCGCAAACGAGTCGAGCGGCTGATGCGTGCGCACGGCATCACGGGCATCACCCGCCGCCGACGCCGGGGCCTGACCCGGCAGGCGAAGCGAGCCGTGTTCCCGGCCGACCTGATCGGCCGGGACTTCACCTCACCCAGACCAGGGACGCGGCTGGTCGGCGACATGACCGAACTGATCACCGAGGAAGGGAAGTTGTACCTGGCGACCTGCATCGACCTCGCAACGCGGGAGGTGGTCGGTTGGGCGCTGGCGGACCACCATCGGGCCGAGCTCCCAGTCGCCGCGCTGCGGCTGGCGGCCGGACGCGGACAACTGGAGGCGGGCTGCATCATGCACACCGACCGCGGCAGCGAATACACCAGCAGTGAATTCCGCTCGGCCATAACCGAGTTGGGCATGCGACAGTCGATGGGCCGGGTCGGATCCTGTTACGATAACGCCGCAGCGGAGAGCTGGTTCGCCCTGTTCAAGGCCGAAATCGGCACCACAGCGTGGGCCACCCGAGCCCAGGCCCGAGCCGACATCTTCCGCTTCATCGAAGTCGAATACAACCGCACCCGGCTCCGCAGGCACCCCGAACTCGGGTACCTCACCCCACTCGAAACCCGGGTCAGTCTGCAGCGCGACTTCACCCCCGCAGCGTAGAAACCCGCTGTCCAAGATCAAGGGGGAACTTCACTACGACAACGACCCCAACTCCCCGTCCCGGACATGTAGTCTATGAATCGTCGCAGTTCAGAGCCGGTTTGCGCGCTCCTGCGGTCGGTAAACACGGCGGTGATCCACTGGTCGAGGAGGTCTTGCAGCTGGGCGACGCTCCACACGGCCTCGCGCTGGCTGTCGGAGCCGCGGCGCAGGACGTTGGAGCCGGTGTGGCCGGCGACGTGCTGGCCAAACAGGGTGTTGATGGACCCGAAGGCGCGCTCGACGTGGCCCTTGGCGGTGGGGCGCCGGGGCGGGGTGGGCTGCACGCTGATGCCCAGGCTCTCGCAGGCGGCCAGGAACGCCGCGGAGAGGAAGATCCGGCCGCGGTCGACGACCACGGTCTCCGGCACCACGACCGGGCGGCCCGCGGCGGCCTGCAGGCGCCTGTCCGCGTCCAGGAGGTCCTCGTACGGCACGGGCGCGCGGGACATGGCCAGGGCGTCTGGCCAGCCCGAGCGCAGGGAGTGCGGGACGGCCATCTCGGCGAGCAGCAGCGCCGCGTCGACGGCCTTGGTGCTCGCCGGGCGCAGGACGGCGGCCAGGATGGAGCGGGTGGCGACGTCCAGCGCGATGGTCAGCTCCGGGCGGCCGGTGGTGCCGTCAGCGAAAACGGCCACGACATCCAGGCGGGTGGAGTCGAGCATGACCTGCTCGCCCGGCCGCAGCGCCACCGCCGGCGTGAACGGCCGCCCCGGTGAGGCGGTGGCGGTGCGCGCCGGCCGGCCGGGCAGTTCGGCGGGATCGGCCAGTGCCTTCACCAGCCGGTAGAACGTCGCCTGCGCCGGCAGCTTCACCACCCCCACTCCGTACCGCTCGTCCAGCACCTGGCGAGTGAGCTGCATCAGCCCCTTCACCGTGCCCTTGGAGCGGCCGCGCTGGCGCCGCAGCGCCTCCAGCACCGCGGCGACGACTTTCTCGTCGGCGCGCCCGGTGCGGCTGGCGGGCTTGGTGGTGCGGTGGTCGACCAGCCCCCACAGGCCCTGGCGCCGGTAGTTCAGCCGCATCCGCTGCACGGTGCTGACAGCGACGTGTTCCCACCCCAGGGCGGTGAGCTCCGCGGCCTTGGCCTGCTCCCGCTCGGCGAGCGTGTGCAGTTCCGGGTCGTACTGCGGCCGCGGCACCCCCGCCGCTCCCTCCCCGCCGGCGAGTCCGTACTCCACTTCCTGGATGTGGCGCTGCCAGGCCAGGGCCTTCTCCTGCTCGCGCACCGGCACCGTCTGGAACAGCCCCCACTGCGGCACCCCCACCTGCGGCCGCGCGCCGGTCACCGCGAAGTCCGGCGCCGCCACCAGGTGCCCGGCCAGCACGGTCGCGACCTCCCCGCGCTCGCCGGCCAGCCGCACCAGCTGCCCCTCCACCCCGACCACCTGCCACCCGCGCCCGTCGAAGACGATGTGCGCACCCACCGCCAGCACCCGCCGACCCGACCCGCCGCTCACGCAGCCACCCCCCGGCCCACCACGGTCCCGGCGTCCAACGGCCTCTCCGCCAACCCCGCGGACAGAGCACCGGACCACAGCAGATGGAAGACCATCGGCCCCGCCCGCAACGGCACCCCCACCGCCGCGACCCCATCCGCAAGCGGCCGCGGCTCGGCGAACGCCGTCAGCACCGCCTCACGCAGGACCCCGTCAGCACCGAACCGGGGGTGCCGGTACCCGGCCAGCCACCGCACATTCGCCGCCACCACCGGCGACGGCGGCTCCAACCGCCGGTACACCCACCCCACCCCCTCACACACCTGCGCCAGCACCCGCGCCGCCCGCTGCGCCGCCGGCCCGCCCACGCCCGCAACGGCAGGACAGTCGGCCAGCAGCGCCCCGCCGTCCGCGTAGCGGGCGAACAGCTGCGGCACCCAGGAACGCACCACTCCGTCCTCCTCACGCCACAGCAGCCGCACCGGCCGCCCCGCCAGACCGGTCACCGAACGCTCACGGTCCTACAGCATCAACTGCATCCGCATCGCCATCGACCCGTGCGCCACCAACCGCCCCGTCGTCGAAGACCACCACCACCCCGGACCCCAGCTGCGCCCCGGCACCACTGGGAACGCCGAAACCGGCCTTAACTCCTCGAACCGCACCTGTCCGGCCGCCCGCCCCAGGCACTGCTGGACCACCTCGCCAGCGACCGTGACGAAGAACGCCTCCACCCTCGCCGCATCCATCAAACCCACCCTCACCGCAGAGACCCGCCGTCAGGCAGTCAAGTCCGTTGAGAATCCGGCAGATAGAAGAACGGACACCGTTCACTCCAACGAGTGCTGCACCTCTCGCTTGCTGTGCCTGTGCTGGACGTGCCGGGGGTCGATCGGGGGGAAGGAGGGCTCGAAGCTGGAGCTGCGGGAGAGGGCCCGGCCGGACCGGCTGGAGTGCCCCGACTGCGTACAGGCCCGCGTCGCAAGGGACTTGGGGCCGCTGGTGCTGCCGGCCCAGACCAAGCGCGAGCTGGTGGCCGCGCTGGTCTCCGCTCCGGATGACCCGTGATGGGAGGACCGTGTGCTGCACGCGAAGCTCTACCCGGCGAAGGGCGGGTGTGACCTGTTGGTTGTGGTGGGCGTGGAATGGCCTCTCATGCCATATTGTCTGGACCTTTGGTTGGACCTGTTGGCGGCGTGGGCCGGGGTGGCTGTGGTCCGAGTTTGGTGACTGTGTGTGGTGGTGGGGTGGGGTCGGGGGTGGGGTGGGGCTGGTCGGGGGGTGGGCGGGGTGGTGTGGGTTGTTTTCGGGGGTGAATTCCGCTGGTAATTCCGTGTGGTTGTTTTGGTGGATTAGCTGCCGGGTGGTGGTGTGGATTCGGGTTGGAATTGCGGTGGTGTGGTGGTGGCGGGGGTTGGTGTTCGGTTTGGCGGGGTCGGGTTGCGTGCTTCTCGGTGGCCGCTGTGCGGGCCGCCGGCCTCGGTGGCTCCCCCGCCTGCCCGGTGCCCGCCTGCTGCCCGCTGGTGGGGGCCCGGTCCGCCGTCCGGCGCTGCTGCTCGCTGCTGGGCCCGGCCGTCGTCCTGGTCGGCCGCCAGGCCGTCCCGCTGCGCCCGGCTCGGCCGCGCCGTCCCGTCGTCCTGGTCGGTCTGGGTGCTGCTGGGTGCCGCCGTTCCGGCTGGACGGCTGGGTGGCCGTCAGGCCGCTGTGGAGGCCGCTCTGGTGGCGGTTCGGGAGTAGTGGGCGGGTTGTCGCGCCTGCTGTCGCGTTGCTTGTCGCGTTGGGGTGGTGTCGTGTGGTGTGACGTGGGCGGATACCCCTGATGCCCTGTGTGTGGTCTGGGCGCGACAGGTGGGTGCGACAGGGTGCCGGGGCGGGGTGGCGGCTGCTGCTGGGTGGTGGCGGTCGGGAAGGCCGGCCTGCTCGACGGCCTGGTGCTGGTGGTGGTGCTTGGCGGTCTGGCGGGGGTGTAACGCGGGGGTGCAACGCGGTGTTGCGCCCGGGTGCAACACGGGGCCGTGTTGCGGGTCTGACCAGGTGTTATGTGGCTGGGAGGGCCCGGGGCGGGGCGCGTTGCGGTGCCGTGTTGCACCCGCCGCGCCGGTCCGCCGGCCTCGACACCTGCCCGCGCCGCCCGGTGCTGCGTCCTGGCCGCCGTCCCGGCCGCCCCGCTGCGCCCGGCTCGGCCGTCCGGCCGCCGCGTCTTGGCCGCCGTCCTGCCCAGTGTTCGGTTTGGTGGTGCTGCTCCGGGAATTGCCGGGCTGACGGCGCGCGCTGTTTTTCGGGCGGTCTGGGTTGGCGGTCGTGGTGTCGGTGGCGAGGGCCGTAGGCCCCTTTCCCGCGTGCCTGAATTGGATTTCTTCCCGCTGCACCGCTTGGGGATTTCGGGTTGCGTTACGAAAGGAATCCGGAAAGGAATTCGCATTTCCGTCTCTGATGTCATCGGATAGTGCCGGGATGGACGGTTGACGCGAGTCTGGCTGTTCACGTCTCGGAGCCGTTCGAAAGCCGGTAGGATAGAGCCGTTCGGCGTTCCGGGAAACGCCGCCTGATGCGCTTCGGATGCCGGTCCGGTATCTGCGGTTGAGGTGCCGTCAGGGGCCGCTGTTCGGGGCGCTCGTGAGAGCCCGCCACGGGGCAGGGGAGGACCGGGCCGGACGGGGGGCCCGGGGTTGGCACCCGAGGGCCGCAGGCCCCGCTCCGAGGGCGGCGGATGGGCCAACAGCCCAGCAACCGCAAGGCTGTCCCGGCCATCGGCCGGGACCGGGGGAGCGGACCGGGGGGTGGGGTTGTGGCTAGTACCCGAAGTCCGCGACACATCGTCAACGCCCGGCGCCGCAGGCCCGGGCCGACACCCCCTCCCGATCGAGGGAAGGGGCCGCTACCCGAATTTCGCGTCACATCGTCAACGCTCACCCCCGGGCGCAGCCCGGGAAACCCAGCCAGTAAACCGGCCCGTAGGGCCGTGAAAAACACCAGCCAACTGACCGGGAAAGCCGACCGATTGACAGGCCGTAGGCCCGGCGCATTGCCCCGGAATTGGCGGAGCGCAGCGACGCCGGACGCTCGCCCCAATGGCGCGTGCCGCGCCCCACGAATTCGCCATCGGCGAATTCCCCCAACCACCCGCCGCCCGCCGAGGCGCAGCCGAGGCCACACCACGCACGGTGACGCCGTAGGCGGCACCCCCGGCTGACGCCGCGTCAGCGGCGCCCCGGCCGCCAGGCCGGGGGTAAGGCCCTTAGGGCCTTCCGCCCC